>NZ_DAMBQF010000033.1:0-26546 GCF_032062245.1 Soonwooa sp. | reverse complement strand
TTTTGTAAGTAATGGCCAATGCCAAGCACAAAAAAGCGATAAGTGAAAGCGGGAAGGAGCTACTAATAAAATACTATTTAGTTCATATAGAGTCCGTAGATTTTAACGTTAATGTTTTTATGTTTTGGTTTGGTGCCGGTTTAAGTTTTTATTTAAATCAAATTTTGAAGATAATGTTGTTAATATTTGTGAAAATAAGCTTTTTTATTTTTTTTTCTTTTAAATAAGTATATTTTTGCAATCAAATATTTTAATCAAGTTATGAAAAGAATTTTGTTCTTATGTATGATTGCATTGTTCGCGGTTTCTTGCTCTAAGAAAGTGAAAGTTAGCGGTGTTATCAAAAATGGTTCGCCTTTGGAACGTGTTGAATTTATCGATGCTTCGGGGGTTGCGACTTTGCCATTAATTAATATGGGTGTTGATGCTAAGGGGAATTTTACTGGAGAATTTGAAGCTCCAAAAAACGGAATGTATGCAATGACTTATGCTGGTCAAATGGCGTTCGTTTATCTTAAAAAAGGACAGTCTCTTAATATTTCGGGAGATGCGATGTCTTTCCCGAACGTGTTTACAATCCAAGGAGATGCTAAGGCTAATAATGATTTCTTGAAAGAAACTCAGGCTTACATGGAGCAATATCTTGGAAAATTGGATATGAGCATTATTTCTAAAGATGAAAAATCTTTCTTAGCTCAAGTAAAAAAAATTAATGATGATTTGACTAAAAATATCGATGATGCTGCGTCTAAAACCAAAGCTGATTCTGATGTTGTAACGCTTAAGAAAGATGAACTTAAAACTCATATTTTGACTTTTCTTAGTCAATATGAGGCTAATCATGGTGAGGCTGTACAACAATCCAACTTTAAGGTGTCTACAGCATTTAAAGATTATACTAAGTCATTGGAAGCTGATGGCGATAAGATGATTAAAAATTTACCATTGTACCGTAACTATTTATTAAACAAAATTGGTAACGATTTCCAAAAGTTTGCATTAGCGCAAAGCGATAAGAATACAGCATCTATGTCTTCTATTTTTGCTAAATATTTAAAAGGAAAATCAGAATATTCTCAAGACACTAAAGACTATTTGTTGGCTTTTGTTATTTCTAAATTTGATCTTAATCCGTTTGCTGATAACACAGAAGCTATCATTAAAGTTGCTGATGACAATATTAAAAATGCTGAAGTTAAAAAAGATTTGAAAGCCGCATTCGATGCAGTATATGGTCTTAAAAAAGGTACAGATGCACCTGCTAGTGCTTTGTTAAAAACGGATGGTAAATCTACGACGTTTGCGGACTTTAAAGGAAAACCAACTTTGGTTGTAACTTATGCTTCTTGGAATCCTTATATCGCACAAAGCACAATCCCAGTTCTAAAAGAAGTTGTTGAATATTACAAATCAAAAATGAATACTGTTTTAGTAAATCTTGATGATACTAAAGCGCAGTTTGATAAAACATATCCAACTTTGATGAAGGATATTTCTGGCGTTAATGTATATGCTGAAGGTGGTCTTAATTCAAAATTTGCTAAAGATTATTCGGTGTTTGGATTCAAAATTCCTGGATTTACATTGCTTGATAAAGATGGTAAAATTGCAGGTCCAACTTATTATAATCTTGGTGAACAAAAATTCATCGAAATGTTAAGTAAATTAACAGGCATTGCTGCACCAGCTGCGCCTGAGGCTCAAGTTGCTCCAGATTGGAATGGACAACAAACTGCGCCAGCGCCTCAACCAGAAGCAGCGCAACCAAAAACTAAATAGATAGAAATTTATTCTTAATGAAGAAAAAAAAGAATTTAATTTTAGAAAATATCAGACTCCTTTCTGCCGGTGCGAAAGGAGTTTCTGTTGCTAAAGCAGAGGACGGCAAAACTATTTTTGTAAGCGGAGCCGTACCTGGAGATCTTGTTAATGTACAAGTTAAAAAGTCAAAAAGTAGCTATTACGAAGGTCAAGCGATTGAGATTTTGGAAATGTCGCCTGATCGGGTCGAACCAAAATGTATTCATTTCGGATATTGTGGTGGCTGCAAATGGCAAAATATGTCTTACGAAAAACAACTTTATTTTAAAGAAAGTGAAGTTCTTAACAACATCAAGAGAATTGGTGGTTTCAACGATTTTGTTTGTGAGCCAATTTTGGGTGCGGAAGAACAATTCCTTTATCGTAACAAGATGGAATTTTCGTTTTCCAATGCGCGTTGGTTGACACCAGAAGAAATAAAAAGTGATGTTGAACTTAATAGCAAAGATGCTTTAGGTTTTCATATTCCTGGACAGTGGAGCAAGATTCTTGATCTTAAAGAATGTTTTCTACAAGAAGATCCGTCGAATGCGATGCGCCTTTTCGTAAAACATTTTGCCGTTGAAAATGGCCTTGAGTTTTTTGATGTACGAAATCAGGAAGGTTTTTTGAGAACTTTTATGCTTCGTCAAAATTCTAAAGGCGAATGGATGTTATTATTCCAATTGTTTAAAGAAGATGAAGATAAACGAAAATTGCTTCTTGATGCTGTTTTAAAAGAATTTCCTCAAATTAAAACTTTGCTTTTCGCAATTAATTCGAAAGGAAATGACAGCGTTTACGATTTAGATATTCAGACGTATTTTGGTGATGGATTTTTGTATGAAGAAATGGATGGTCTTAAGTTTAAGATTGGACCAAAATCATTTTTCCAAACCAATTATAAACAAGCATTAAATCTTTACCGAAAAACTTTAGAATTTGCTGGATTAACAGGCGACGAAGTGGTGTACGACCTTTACACAGGAACAGGAACTATCGCGCAATATATCGCTAGAACTGCAAAACATGTTATCGGTATCGAAGCCGTGCAAGAAGCCATCGACGCGGCTGAGGAACACGCAGTATTAAACGGTCTAGACAATTGTACTTTCTATTGTGGCGATATGAAGGAGGTTTTCACCGAAGAGTTTTTGTCGCAACATCCAAAAGCTGATGTTTTGGTTACCGATCCACCACGTGATGGGATGCATCCAAAGGTTGTAGAGCAGATTCTTAAACTTTCGCCAGAAAAAGTGGTGTATGTCAGTTGTAATTCGGCGACGCAAGCTCGCGATATTGCGTTGATGAAGGAAGATTACGACTTGGTGAAAATCTTGCCAGTTGATATGTTTCCGCAAACACATCATGTTGAGAACATTGCACTTTTGACCAAGAAGAAAAAATAATTTTAAATAAGATTACTTAGAGTCTGTTTAATTTTAAAAATTAATCAATTTGGCCACAAAAGGAAAAGTAAGGCGCAATTTTAAAAGAGCAAAAAATGCAAAGTATAAAGCTTTATTTTTTTTTTGAACTTTATTGATTGTCGTTAAATGCTATCCTTTTGTGGTTAAATATTTTTAAACAAACTCTTAATTAAAACGAAGATTGTATATGAAGAATTTTAGAACATTAATTATTTCGACCGCTATTTTATTTTTTTATCAAACGGGAACGGCGCAGACCGATTCGACAGCTGTTAAAAAAGAAACGCCAGCAGCAACCAAAACGGACGCTGACAAAGATAAAAAAGCAGTGGTAAAACCTTATAAAGATGTCATTACTGATAAAGCGGTGACAGACAACGGTGTTATTGATGTTCATAAAATTAATGACAAATACTTCTTCGAATTGCCAGATAATGTTCTAAATAAAGAATTTTTGATGGTGACAAGATTGACTAAATCTGCTGCTGGTATGCGATCTGGAACAACAGGTTATGCTGGCGATCAAATTGGTCAAAAAGTCATTCGTTTTGAAAAAGGTCCAAAAGACAAAATCCTTTTACGTTCGGTTTCTTACGTTGATTACGCTGCAGATTCGACATCGCAAATGTATCAATCCGTAGTTAGAAATAATGTCCAAGAGATTATGATGTCTTTCGATGTTAAAGCTTACGGAAAAGGAAATAAATCTTCTGTTATCGACGTAACAGATGTTCTAAATGCTGACAACGAAATGGTGTCTTTTGATGCAACGGTAAAGGATCATTTCAAAGTTGGTGCTTTCCAGAAGAATATGTCTTTCGTTAATTATGTGAAGTCTTTCCCGACGAATGTTGAGATTAACACGACTAAAACTTTTTCTAAAACGACAGGTCGTGCAGCAACGCCAGTTCCTGGAGCTATTGTCCCAAAAGTTAGCGGAAATTACACAGTAGAGATTAATTCTTCTTTTGTATTGTTACCAGAAGACAAAATGCAAGCGCGTTATTTTGATCCGCGAGTTGGATATTTTACAGTGGGTTATACCGATTTTGATTTGGATCCTCAAGGTGTAAAACGTGTTAACCTTATCAAAAGATGGCGTCTCGAACCAAAACCTCAAGATGTTGAAAAATATAATAAAGGCGAATTGGTAGAACCTGCAAAACCGATTGTTTTTTATATCGATCCAGCGACGCCACCAAAGTGGGTTCCTTATTTGATGAATGGTGTTAACGATTGGCAAAAAGCCTTCGAGAAAGCTGGTTTCAAAAATGCGATTGTTGCTAAAATCCCAAATGCGAAAACAGATCCAGAATGGAGCTTAGAAGATGCACGTTTTTCAGCGATTGTTTACAAACCATCAGATGTGCCAAACGCGTCTGGACCTTCAATATCGGATCCTAGAACTGGTGAGATTTTGGAAAGTCACATCAATTGGTATCATAACGTGATGTTGTTGTTGAGAAATTGGTATTTTGTCCAAGCTTCACCTATCGATCCTAAAGCTCGCAAAATGGAGTTTGATGACAAATTAATGGGAGAGTTGATTCGTTTTGTGTCTTCTCACGAGGTTGGTCATACGTTGGGATTACGTCATAATTTTATATCAAGTGCAACGGTGCCTGTTGAAAAACTTAGAGATAAAAAATGGTTGGACGAAAACGGACATACACCTTCAATTATGGATTATGCACGTTTTAATTATGTTGCGCAACCAGAAGATAACATCACCGAAAAAGGTATCTATCCGCGAATTGGTGATTATGACAATTGGGCAATCGAATGGGGCTATAGACGTTTTTTTGATTTAAAAACACCAGATTCTGAAAAGTCAAAACTTAACCAATGGGTTATTGATAAAACTAAAAATCCAAGATTATTATTCGGGACCGAGTCTGATACTTTTGATCCAAGATTGCAAAGTGAAGCTTTGGGAGATAATGCAATGTTGGCTAGTGAATACGGACTCAAAAATCTTAAAAGAATAGTTGAAAATCTAGAACAATGGACAGCAACTCCTAATGAAGATTTTACGAATCTTGGGATGATGTATGACCAAGTAACTGGACAGTTCAAACGTTATATTGGTCACGTTTCTAAATATATTGGTGGACGTTATGTAACACCAAAAACGGCAGAACAATCTGGTACTATTTTCGAAACGGTTTCTAAAAAAGATCAAAAAGAAGCACTTGGCTTTTTAGATAAAAATGTCTTCCAAACACCAAATTGGTTGTTGAATAAATCAATCTACGAAAAAACAGGAAAAATGCCTGTAAAGACTGTTGAAGATTTGCAGAATACTGTGTTTAACAGAATTTTGAGTCCGATGGTTTTACAGAATATGTATCAAATGGAAGCTATTGGAGGCGCAAATTATTCGGTGATAGATTATTTATCAGATTTAGAAAATGTGGTTTTCAAAAATAATGATGATATTTATAGTCGTAATTTGCAGCGAAATTATGTATCGAGTTTATCTAAATTGGTGGACAACAGAAACAATGATCAAACCGATATTACAGCTTTTGTACGTGGAAGATTATCCGATCTTAAATCCAGATTAGCTTCAAAAATTAATGCTGGTGATCAATCGAGCAAATACCATTATCAAGATTTAATTTTTAGAATTGAAAAAACTTTAGATCCAAAATCATGAGACGTTTTCTGAAATTATTAACTGTTGGTTTTACTTTAGCACTTATTTCTTGCGGTGGCGATGACGACATCTGCGTAAGTGGGGAAGCGACGCCTCGTGTCAAGGTAAAATTTAAAACAGAAATTAACGATAAGCTTTTGACCGTCGATACGTTATATGTGAGCGTTGATTACGGCAATGGAAAAATCAAAGATTTGACGAAGCTTTCCAAGGTCGATTCGTTGCTGATACCTTTGCGTGTCGACAATAGCACGGCGACCAAATTATATTTTAAAACAAGAATAAAAGGAGATACGTCGATTGTTAATATTAATTACAAAACGCAATCGGCCTATGTATCGCCAGCTTGTGGCTACAAATTGAGTTACAAAGATGTGACTTACGATTTAGTAAAACCGACGCCAGTTAAAAAAGTTCAATCTAACCAAACCGAAATTGTTGATGAAAACAAAACTCATTTCTATCTTTTGTTTTAGTCTGTCTTTAGTTGCTTATGGACAAAAAAAAACTGCTGATACAATCAAAAAATCTTGGAAGTACGAACCTAATTTTCTTGTAGGATTTGATGTACTTAATGCTGGTGTTAGCGCATTTTCGGACAGAAAGCTTTTCCAAGGGACAATTTCTACGAGATTAACCAAAAAAACGCATCTTGTTGCTGATGTTGGTATTGATAAAAATATCTACCAAAAGAATGGTTACGACGCGAAAGCAAGCGGAACTTTCTTCAAACTTGGGAGCTTCTATATGTTGTCAATGGATAAAGAAAATCTCTACAACGGCTTTTACGGAGGCGGAAAATTGGCTGGTACATTTTATAATCAAGAATATTTTGCAATCCCTGTTCGTGCAACGGGCGGCGGCGCAGACGGTACACAATCTTTACCCGAATCTTCACAATCTTCTTATTGGATAGAAGCAGTTTTGGGTGGACGTGTGCAATTATTTGATTCCAATTTTTTTATCGATGTTAATGTTCAACCAAAATATTTACTCTACACAACAAAACAGGAAGGTATTATGCCAATGATTGTTCCTGGATTTGGACGTAGCTCCGGGAAATTCGGATTCGGATTTAGCTGGAATATTGCTTATAAGTTTTAAATTTTCTTAAATATTAAATTCAATTAAAAAGATTATTTAATAATAAATCAAAAGCCTGACACTCCGAAGAATGTCAGGCTTTTTTTAACAATATAATTTAGTTCCGTATTTTATTTTACTTCCAAAATATAAGGCATTCTCATCATCACGCCATTTTGAAGTTTTGTATCTGTCAATTGTTGGAAGATTTTATAGTTACTTTCACCAAGTTTAGATTTTAACATTTTTGCCGAAATCTCTTCTTCATCCAAACTTCCAAACATTTCTTCGAAAGGATTAGATTTTGCAGGATAAGTTTTTAGACTGTATTTAGAAAGTTTTGCACGTTTTGCAGCATCAGCAATAGCTTGATTAATACCGCCAAGTTCGTCAACCAAACCAAGTTCTTTAGCTCTTGTCCCAGACCAAACGCGTCCACCGCCGATGGCATCAATTTGCTCGAAAGATTTTTTACGGTTGGTCATTACAAAATGTACAAAACGTTTGTAAGTGCCTTCAACACTTTTTTGCATCATGTTAAGTGTACCAGACGTTGGTCCTTGCAATGCCGAATACATATTAGAATTGCTGTTGGTTTGGACTACGTCGCTACGGATTCCATTTTTGTTTGCGATGTCTTTGTAATAAGTCATTAGTCCAAATACACCGATGGATCCTGTAATAGTGTTAGGCTCTGAGTAGATTTTGTCCGCTGCCATGGCGATGTAATAACCGCCAGACGCCGCATAATCTCCGAAAGACACTACAAGTGGTTTTTCTTTTTTAAGTTGTTCTAGCTCAAAAAGAATTTCGTCAGAAGCATTGGCGCTTCCACCAGGTGAGTTAATTCTTAATACAACAGCTTTCACTTTTTTGTCTTCTTTTACTTTTTTAATTTCTTTAATGAAAGTTTCAGAATAGATACCATTCGTTCCTTTACCAGAGTTGATTTCGCCACTTGCATATAATACCGCCACTTTATCGTCTTCTGAGTCTGGATCGATAGTTCCGAAATATTTCGGGAACGAAATTTTACTAAGTTTATCCTCTTTTTTAATACCAATTTTTTGACGAAGAATGTTGTCGTACTCAGATTTCTGAATCAACTTATCAGCTAACTTGTATTTGATATTATTTTCTGGGATAAAACTGTACAAGCTGTCTGTAATTGTTTTAAACTCCGCTGGATTTATTTTTCTAGATTGTGCAATCTGAGAAGAATTTCTTGACCAAACGTCATTAAGAAGTGTAAAAAGCTGTTCTTCGTTTTCAGGAGAAATTTTGTTTAACATAAAAGGCTCCACTGCCGCTTTGAATTTTCCGTGACGAATAACTTGGATGTTAATACCGTATTTATCAGCAAAATCTTTGAAGAACGCAACTTCCGCAGAAAGACCTTTTAGCTCGATACCACCAGTTGGGTTAAGGTAAAATTGATCTGCTACTGATCCTATATAATATGCTGCTTGCGAAACATTATTACCATAAGCGTAGACGAATTTTCCACTTTTCTTAAAATCTACTAAAGCCTGACGAATGCTTTCTAACTGTGTATTACCAGCTGAGAAATCATCAAGTTCTAAACTAATACCTTTAATATTATTATCGGTTTTCGCATTGATAATAGATTTTTGAAGGTCAAGACTTGTGATGGTTTTCCCTTCTTGTTTAAAATCGAAGATTGAAAACTGCTCGTCACTGGGACTTTCAATAATTTTAGTTTTTAGATCTAACGTAAGAATAGAGTTTTTCTTAACAGACCCACTACTATCCATGAAAGCGCCCATAATAGCGAAGAAGATAAATCCTCCTATGAAGATAGCTACTAAGATTACAAAAGCAACTATATTTGCTAGTACATACTTGAAAAAAGATTTCATAAATAATTAATATTTGATAATATGTCGCAACATGTTGCCGTTTTGTTACTCGGTAGTAATAAAAATAATCCTAAAATACAGATTGAGAATGCTATAAGTAAAATTGTTAATTCTAGATGTACAATTGTTAATATGTCAAAAATCATGGAAACATCACCAATAGAATTTTATAGTAGTAATAATTTTTGTAATATTGCATTGGAAATCAAGACTTTTTTATCACCTAGTAATTTATTAACCTCACTCAAAAATATTGAGGTCGAAATGGGGAGGTTACATGATAGTGGCTATTATGGAGGATATCAAGATCGAGAGATAGATATCGATATAGTATTTTATGATAAAATTACGTTTGTAAGTAAGAAGTTGCAGTTACCACATAATAAACATGCTTTCGAAAGAGCATTTTCTAGGGAGTTACTTTCTGAAATAGGTTATTAATAGAAGTAAAAACACAATATGAGAAAAAAATTAATTCTTTTGGCTGCCGCCTTTCCAGCATTAATTTTTGCACAAAATTCTAATCCGTACGGGTCAGGCTCTGAAAAAACTGAAAAATTCACTAACGAAAAAAGACAATTTAAAGATTGGGCTGTTTCTGTTGGTGGAGGTGGTGCATTTATGCAATCTGCGGATTTAACATCTTTTTATGATGGTAAAATTAATTGGGGATGGAATGGCTACATCAGTCTAGACAAACAAATTACACATACCTTCGGTGTTAGTTTGAACTTTTCTAAAGGAAAAACTAATCAAAAAGGTATGGCAAAACCACAATGGGGCGTTGGGCAAGCCTATACCATGTATAATCAATTGGCTGTACTTGGTGATGTTAATCTTTCTAACCTAATGAGAAGGGTTGATAATAAATCTGAATTTAAATGGGCATTGCATGCGTATGCAGGTGTAGGATTAGAGAACTTTACAGTTCATCTTCAAGATGAAGGTATTTATAAAAATTGGCCTTTTCATCTAGAGCAAAAACTAGATCAGGCATCAGCATTTTGGACCACAGGTGTGGGTTTGAAATATAACTTATCAAAGCTTGTTGATTTGGAGTTACGAGCAATGTATGTATTCTCTGGTGACGATGCATTTGACGGGTCAGGTACGCAAGGAGGGCGCGCTTATGACCCGACTTTACCAGCTGCAGCTTATATGCAAATTAATCCAAGTAGATCAGATAATCCATTTACGGTTAATCTAGGATTAAGCTTTAAGATTGGAAAGAGTGGAATAACACATTTGGCTTGGGTAGATCCACTTCATGACGCTTTTGCAAGAACTAGTAAACTTGATACCGAAATTAAAGATTTTGTTGTGTGTGAAAAAGGAGATGCTGATAACGACGGCGTTTGTGATGATTGGGATAGACAACTTGATACACCTGCCGGTGCTAGAGTTGATGGAGCTGGTGTAGCTCTTGACATTGACTTAGATGGTGTAATAGATCTTCATGATAAATGTGTTACCGAACCTGGTCCAATTGAAAATAATGGATGTCCAATCGAGTCACCTACTAAAACATTAATTAAGTCAAATATTATAAGTGAAATTAATGAATATCTTAAGTCTGTTGAATTCGAATTAGGAAAGTCTGTTATCCGAAAATCTTCATATAACTTACTAGATCAAGCCGCAACAGTTATTAAAAGTTTAAATAACGAACAAAACTTCCTTGTTGTTGGCGCAACGGATGCTAGAGGCTCAGAAGTTCTGAACAAAAAATTATCTCAACAACGAGCAGATGCTGTTAAAGCTTATCTTGTAGCGAAAGGTGTATCTAATAATATTCTTGATGCGGAAGGACGAGGTAAGTCCGATCTTAAATTCCCAGAATGTGATCCTGCTACTAAGTGTCCAGAATGGAAAAACGAGGCTAACAGAAGAGTATATTTTATAGCTAAATAGTAATTAAGAAAAACGACATAAAATGAAACAAAATTTATTAACCATATTAACCTTAACAGGCTTTTTATTTCCTTCGATAAGTTATGCTCAAGAGGCTGTTAAAATCGATTCTGCATCTACACAAGCTTATCAGCCCTTCACACAAGATTCAAAAAGATTTAATGATTGGTCGATTTCAGCAGGTGCTGGTACAGCGTTGATTCAGACAGGTAATATTACATCAATTAACAATGGTTCAGGAAAGACATTGTTCGGCTATTCTGCTTATTTTAGTGTTGATAAAGCCCTAACACATGCTTTCGGACTAAAGTTGCAGTATGATAAAGGCGAAACAAGACAAGGCTATGCAAATACTAAAGATCATGTTGATAATGTAAAAGCAGCAAGAACACAATATGATGCTATTTCATTATTAGCTGATGTTAATATTTCAAACCTCTTAAGAAGAGTTGATAACAAATCTAACTTTAGATGGGCGTTACACGGTTACGTTGGTGCAGGTACTTTAGCATATAAGGCTTATATTCAAAATCCAGGTATGCCGTACAACCAAAGCTTAGCTACTGAGATTAAACCTTTTAAAGAAGGTTCTTTATTTGCACAATTTGGTACTGCTCTTAAATATAGAATGACCAATTCATTAGATTTGGAAGGTAGGGTAATGTATATGATGACAGGTGATAATACTTTTGATGGTAGCTTAGGTGTTAATCAAAATAATACTAATAAAGTATCAGATAATTTAGTTAGTGCAGCTTTGGGTTTAACATATAACATTGGTAAGCATCAGTCGCATTTATTCTGGCATGATCCATTACAAGAAATTTACTACAAATTGGATGTCCTTGCAGACAAGACTGACGATGTAGAAGTTTGTAAAAAAGGAGATGCTGATAATGATGGCGTTTGTGATGATTGGGATAGACAGCTTGATACACCAGCGGGTGCAAGAGTTGACGGTTCTGGTGTAGCATTAGATGCTGACTTAGATGGTGTAATTGATCTTTATGATAAATGTGTTACTATACCTGGACCAGTAGAGAATAATGGATGTCCAATTGTTACTGCTAATCAAGGACAAGGTTCTGTAACCGAATTTACAGGTGAGATTAAAGGCATTACGTTTAATCTTAATTCAGATAAAATCCTTCCTAGTAACGTGTCAATTCTTTCGAATACGATTGATAACATTAATGCTTCAGGTGGTTCATTTGTAATCGTTGGAGGTACGGATACAAGAGGTACGGAAGTTTATAATCAAAACCTTTCAGAAAGAAGAGCTAACAATGTTAAAAACTTCTTAGTGAAGAATGGTGCAGATGCTAACAAACTACCGACTGTTGGTAGAGGAGAGAAAGACCTTCTTTATCCAGAATGTGAACCAGCTACTAAGTGTCCAGAATGGAAAAACAGAGCTAACAGAAGAGTTTATTTCGAAGCGAAATAATTTACTTTTAAAGAAAATTGAAAACCGTTGAGACATCTCAGCGGTTTTTATTTTTTTAAACTTTAGTAATTGTTTAATTTTACGATATGAAAACCGAGGTCCAATTATCACAACTTTTACACGAGCAACTTCAAAGATTTTGGGGTTATTCAGAATTTCGTGAAGACCAAGAAGCGATTATTACATCGGTTATCAATGGAAAAGATGCCTTAGCACTTTTGCCCACAGGCGGCGGAAAGTCGCTTTGTTATCAACTTCCTGCAATTGTTCTTGAAGGGACATGTCTCGTAATTTCACCGCTTTTAGCTTTAATAAAAGACCAAGTCGATGCGTTGGAAAATCTTGGTATTGAAGCTGAGTTTCTAAGTTCGGAATTGGATGATGGCGAAGTTGAAGCGGTTTTCAATAGATGTATAGAAGGATTTATTAAAGTGCTTTATGTTTCGCCAGAACGTCTTAAAAATCAAGAATTTCTACGAAGAATTCCAGAAATTAATATTTCCTTTATCGCCGTTGATGAGGCGCATTGTATCTCAGAATGGGGACAAGATTTCAGACCGAGTTATCAGAATATCAAATTCTTTAGAGAAGAGTTTAAGAAGGTTCCAATGTTGGCTTTGACAGCGACGGCGACGCCAGAAGTTGTTGAAGAGATCGTGACTAAGCTTTCATTAAATAAGGTCAATATTTTTAAACAAAGTTTTGAACGTAATAACCTCAATATTATTTGTCAAAATATCACCGACAAGTATCAAAAAATAAAAGACTTTTTAAGCCAGAACAAAACTGCTGGGATCATCTATACACGGACCAGAAAAGAGGCTGAGGATCTTACTTACTTCTTGAAAAACTCAGGTTTTGATAATGTTAATTTTTATCATGCTGGGCTTTCTCGACAAGATAAAGAACGTTTACAAAAACAATGGCAAAACAGTCATTCTCGAGTTTTGATTTCTACAAATGCCTTTGGGATGGGGATCGACAAAGATAATGTTAGATTTATTATGCATCTCTCGCCGTCGTCATCAATTGAGAATTATTATCAAGAAATCGGTCGTGCTGGTAGAGATGGAGAGGAATCGATCGCTTATCTTTTTTGGAACCAACAAGAGTTAAATGAGTTTGATGCTATTTTAAAAAATCAAATTCCGAGCAAAGAAGAATACCAATCGATACTTCGATACTTGTATTCGATTTATCAAATTGCCGAACACGATTTGCCCGAGCCAATGTTTACACTAAAGCTTGACAGAATTAAAAGTTTAAGTAAAGCCTCGCGTGCTAAGATTGTTAATGTTCTCAATTTTTTGCATAATCAAGAGCTTATATATTATAAAAATACTTGGAGTCCGTCGAGCATAGAATCTCTGGTTAATGGTCAAGATATCGAATTGTTGCCATCAAAAGACGCTCATTTTTTAGAGCTATTGTTTAGAAATATTGCTGGTTTGGCTTCTGGTAAAGTTCATTTCAGTGAGAGGGCTTTTTGCGAGAAAAATCATTTCGATATCAAATTATTTAGAGAGCGATTAGAAGATTTACAAAAGGCGGGACATATCCAATATTTCGATGGTGCAAATCATGCGGTTAGGTTTCTAAAACCACGCGATGAAAACAGATTGTTTGGTTATTATTGGAAGCTGTTTTCAGAAATACAAGAAAATAAACTTCAAAAATGGAAACAAATGAAGTTCTACGTCACCACGCAAGATTATTGCCGAATGAAGCTCGTTTTACGCTATTTTGGAGAGAAAAATACTGAAGAGTGTGGCAAATGTGATTATTGTCAAAAAAAGGCACCAGTAGGTTCTAATAGCTTAACTAATGACATCCTGTTACAGTTG
Source organism: Soonwooa sp. (assembly GCF_032062245.1). Classification (NCBI taxonomy): domain Bacteria; kingdom Pseudomonadati; phylum Bacteroidota; class Flavobacteriia; order Flavobacteriales; family Weeksellaceae; genus Soonwooa; species Soonwooa sp. The sequence continues at coordinate 12,492 of NZ_DAMBQF010000033.1, read as the reverse complement.
ACTTATCAGCCAAGAACATTAAATGAATTGGTAGCGATTCTCAAAATTCATTCTCGAGAAACTATTTTAGAAATCCTGATTTTTCTTTTAGATTTAAGAAGAATCAAAATGTTGAATTATAAAACTTATACGATAAACTCATAAATGAAAAGTTTAAAAGTTGTGTTTCTAGGAACACCAGAATTTGCAAAAACCGCTTTGGAAGCTATTCACCAATCGCATCACGAAGTTGTGGGCGTGGTGACAGCAACGGATAAAGCTAGTGGAAGAGGGCAAAAAGTAAATGCCTCGCCTGTTAAAATATATGCCGAAGAACAAGGTCTTAAATTATTTCAACCAGAAAAATTAAGAAATTCTGAATTTTTAGAAGAGATAAAATCCCTTAACGCTGACGTGTTTGTGGTTGTTGCATTTAGAATGATGCCCCAAATGTTGTTTTCGATTCCGCCGATGGGGACGTTTAACTTGCATGCGTCTTTGTTGCCAGATTATCGTGGTGCGGCGCCGATTAATTTTGCAGTGATAAATGGTGAAACCAAATCTGGAGCGACCACTTTTTTTATCAACGAAAAAATTGATGAAGGTAATATCTTACTTCAAGAAGAAATTGATATTTTGCCAGAAGATAATGCAGGAAGTCTTCATGACAAATTGATGGTGATGGGGGCTGGATTAATTGTTAAAACTTTGGACGGTTTAGCTTTAGGAAATCTTACCGAACGTCCGCAGCCAGAAAAGGAAAATCCAAAAACAGCTTACAAGATTTTTAAAGACGATTTAAAAATTAATTGGGATCAAACCTCCGAAATCATCCACAATTTTGTGCGTGGTATGTCGCCTTATCCAACGGCTTTTACGATTTTAAATATCGAAAATGAAGAAAAATCTTTAAAGCTTTTTAAAGGAAAATTTGAATTAAATAATCACAACGAAACAGCTGGGACAATTCACATTTCTAAAAATGAATTTAAAATCGCAACAAAAGATGGTTATTACTTCCCCGAAGAATTGCAATTGCAAGGCAAAAAACGAATGCTTTTAAAAGATTTTTTAAATGGTTTTCGTAGTTTCGAACAAATAAAAATGGCTTAGTAATCACTAAGCCATTTTGGTTTTTTATAGTTGTACCATTTCGGTTACTTCAACGTCGTAGCCAGCAATAATAGGCTTTAAGTTTGGATTTTGAGAGATCACTTTAAACTTGCTGATTCCTAAATCTTTCAAAATCTGAGTTCCGATTCCGTAATCTCTAAAGTTCGCAGGGATTGTTGGGAATTGCTCTTGTCCGTTTTGGAAATTCAAGAATTGGTGTAATTTTCTAAGTGTCGTCTCTGTATTAGAAACGTTATTAATAAAGACAATAGCACCTTTTCCTTCTTTGTTGATGATGTCTGTAACTTTTTCTAAAAGCGGTTGTTCACCATTGTTAAGACGGCTCAAAACATCAAAGTAAGAACTTGAAGATTGTACTCTAATCAATACAGGTTCGTCTGGTGTCCAACTTCCTTTGGTTAAAGCAAAATGAATTTGCTCCGTTGGTTTTTCCTCAAACGCAAAGAATTTGAAATCGCCGTAATGTGTCTTCACATCGCGCTCTTCGATGCGCTCAACGATGGTTCCTTTTCTTAATCTATAATGGATAAGGTCTTCGATAGACACGATTTTTAGATCATGTTTCTTACTAAATTCAATCAAGTCTGGGATACGCGACATGCTTCCGTCATCGTTCATGATTTCGCAGATAACGCCACCTTCTTTAAGACCCGCTAACTTTGTTAAATCAATAGCCGCTTCGGTATGACCAGCTCTTTTTAGCACGCCACCTTCCTTCGCACGCAACGGGAAAATATGTCCTGGACGCATAAGATCGGTTGGTTTGGTAGCAGGATCCATAATGGCTTTGATAGTTTTTGCTCTATCACTAGCAGAAATTCCGGTTGTTGTTCCTTTTCCTAAAAGGTCAACAGATACCGTAAAAGCTGTCTCTTTAGGATCGGTAGAATTGCTTACCATAGAGTGAAGATCAAGCTCATCACAACGTTTTTCGCTAAGAGGCATACAGATAAGACCTCTTGCGTGGATGGTCATAAAGTTGATTGTTTCTGTTGTGATAAGTTCTGCGGCAGCAACAAGGTCGCCTTCATTTTCGCGATTTTCATCATCAACAACAATAATCATTTTACCATTACGCAAATCTTCGATTGCTTCTGAGATTGTATTTAGTTGGAATTTTTCCATTTTTACTTTAGATTTTTTTGTTACGCAAAGATAAGGATATTGAAAGGATTTTTCTTAAATTTATGCTGATAATAGCTGAATTTAATAAGCTTTAAAATTTAAAAAATAAGTTTTCAGCTTGAAAATCAGAGGTTGAAATAAAAAATACTTAAAAGCCTTTTGAAATCAAGAATATTTTATTAAATTTGCAAACCAATTAAAGGGTGCTTTGGCCGAGTGGCTAGGCAGTGGTCTGCAACACCATCTACAGCGGTTCGAATCCGCTAGGCACCTCCAATTAAAAATCGCTTTTACAACTTTGTGAAAGCGATTTTTTTTATCTTTAAAGTCGATTGCAATTTACTAAAAATGAACAAGAAAGCTGTCGCTTTTTTATTAACGATGACATTTCTACCATTGATTTGCTTCTTTGGTTATTGGTTTTTTGTGGCTGTAACTGATAAAAGGTCTGGTAAAGAAATTTTTCTGGATATGCGAAAGGATTATTCTGGTGATTTTAAAATTGAAAAAATTTATCATGACAAACCCAATCATAATACAATGACCTTAACAGGGAAAGATAAAAACCATATCTATACTGTTGAACGCGAGTGGGAAAAAGAATTTAAAATTGGTGATTCGATTGTGAAGAAGAAAGATTCGTTGAGGATATTTATTTATCGAAATCAAAGGTTAGACACAATACTTGATTATCGCAATATTTTTATCCGCGAAGATGTTTAGTTATAATCATTTTTGACATTGCGATAACGATTGGCATAATAGACAGCAATAGCGCTAAAACCACAATAGATTGTATTTATAAGATAACCGTAGTTTTTGTTTTTGCCCAGAAAATCACCATTTCCCGACATCGAGATCGCGACACTTCCTAATAAAATCGCTATCCAAAACACCACAAAACATCCAGTATTTCCTTTTAGGTTGTCGATATCTTCCTTTCGACCTCGCAAAAGAACAAGCAAATAATTGGGTAACCACGCTGCAATCGAGAATAACATCGCTTGGTTATAACCGATAGCAATCCCAAATCCTAAGAAAATTGAAAAGGCAACAAAAAATACGAATGCCGCAATTTTGGCTTTTGAAGTTTGTTCATCTTTTATAATAAATAAAGGAATATTCATCAATAAAAGGAAAAATACAACCCAAAAATTGAAAAAATTATTTTCTTCCCAAAATCTGGTGTTGAACAAATAGATGTTGACAATTCCCCAAATTATAAATAACACAATTTGTAAAATTGCGCCTTTCTCAAGTGGTGCTTTTTGCTTGAGATCACGTTTTAATTTTGAATTAATTTCCGCAATTTTGGCGTTGATTTCCTTTTGTTTCTTCTTGTCCATTGAGGTCGCTGTTATTTTTCAAGTTTTAAAAGAACAGGAAAATGGTCACTAAAACCACTAAGATATCGTGAGCCAGAATACGTACGCAACGGATGTTTGGAGTTTTTGACTCTTATTTTTTCGTTTTGAAAAATGGAAGCGTGACTTGAAGTAAAGTTTAGTTTTTCAAGCAAGTTTTTTGAGTAAAGAATTTGATCAAACAAAAGTCCTTTGCTGCCATAATAAGACGAAAATTGATTATTATTAAATAAGTTTTCGAAAGGATTTATAAAAATTCTGTTTCCAAAATTATCTAGCAACAATTCTTTGATTTTTTCACCATTCGGATTTTCATTAAAATCGCCCATAATGATGATGGATTCTTGCTTTTCAATTATTTTTGAAAGGATGTTTTTAAAAGCTTCTATGATTTTGTTTCGTAGATTTTTCTTTTCATCCTGAAGTCGCTGCGAAGGAAGATGAAGTATGAAGACGTGAAGGTTTTCATTGTTAAATTCGAATTCGGCTTGCAAAATATCGCGCGTGTCAGCAACTAGATTTTCGGAAATGCTAAAACTTAAACTGTAAAAATTTTTAAGTTTTAATTTTTCTTCATCGTAAAACAAAGCAACACTCAAACCTCGAGAGTCATTGGATTTTTTGTAAAGAAACTGATGATTGCGCAAGGGTGAATCCTCTTGTTGTAGATCTTCCAAAACCGAAACGCCGCCAATTTCGGCAAGTCCAATTATTGATGGAATTTGTCCAAAATCTTCATTAATCCAGTTGAAGACATTTTTTATTTTTCGAAGTTTAAGACCGTATTTATAATCGTCCCAATTGTAAAGTCCAGAAATCGATTTTTCGTATTTTATATTTTCTGCAGGAAAAAAATTTTCAACATTGTAAAACATAAATAATTCCGAAAGTGTCGACATAAAAGGAGTTTTGAAAAGTTTTGCTGTGGTCTAAAGATAAGAAAATTTGATTTCAATTAATCAACTTTGGTTTTAGACGTTTTGAGTTAAAATTAATTTCAACAAAAAAGTCCAACGAAAAACATTGGACTTTATATAGTTTAGAATTAAATATTATTCAACAATACTCGGAACTTTCACGTTCTCGTTAGCATCTTTTTCATAATCAATACCGTCGATTTCGAAACCAAAAAGATTGAAGAAATCCTTTCTGTAACCTTCGATATCGCTGATGTCTGCTAGATTTTCTGTCGTAACTTGATTCCATTGTTTAGCAACTTCAGCTTGTACATCAGCTGCCATTTCCCAGTCGTCGATACGGATTCTGCCAGCGTCATCCAACGGAACAACGCCGTCTGCCGTATACAATCTTTCTGAGAAAAGACGCTCCATTTGCTCGATAGTTCCTTCGTGCGTTCCTTTCGCTTTCATCACTTTATAAAGTAAAGAAATATACAACGGAACCACAGGAATTGCCGAGCTAGACTGCGTTACCAAAGCTTTGTTAACCGACACGTAAGATGTCCCGTTAAGGTCTTTTAATAAATTATTTAATACAGGAACAGTAGCTTCCAAATCGTTTTTAGCTTGACCAATTGTACCGTTTCTATAAATCGGGAAAGTCAATTCTGGGCCGATATAAGAATAAGCAACCGTTTTGACACCGTCTGCCAATACGCCAGCGTTTTTAAGATCTTCCATCCAGAATTTCCAATCTTCGCCGCCCATTACAGCAATCGTATTGTCGATATCTTCGTCTTTATCAACTGGTTGGATGCTGATGTCTGACACAACACCTGTGTGGAAATCCACAGTTTTGTTAGTGAAAGGCTCGCCAATTGGCTTAAGAACAGATGCGTAAGCAACACCAGTTTTTGGATGCGTTCTTCGTGGAGACGCCAAGCTATAAACCACCAAATCAACTTGTCCTAAGTCTTTTTTGATAAGTTCTATCGTTTCTTTTTTAATTTCGTCAGAGAAAGCGTCACCGTTGATGCTTTTTGCGTAAAGCCCTGCAGCTGCTGCTTCTTTTTCAAAAGCGGCAGAATTGTACCAACCTGCTGTTCCCATTTTGCCTTCTGAAGCTGGTTTCTCGAAAAAAACACCGATTGTTGCTGCGCCAGATCCGAAAGCTGCTTCTATTCTAGATGATAATCCGAATCCTGTAGAAGCACCGATTACTAAAACTTTCTTTGGACCATTCTTTAGTTCGCCTTTCGATTTTACATATTCAATTTGGTTTTTTACACTTTGTAACGCGCCATCTGGATGTGCCGTTAGACAAATGAAACCTCTTGTTCTTGGTTGGATAATCATTTTTTAAATTTTTTAACTATGCAAATTAAGCATTTTTTTATATTAATGCATGACATAATGCTTAGACTTTTACTTGAAGATTTACAATTATCCTTATCTTTAGTTTTAAATTTTAAAAATGAAAATCAAAAATAATTTTGGCGAGTTAGTAGAATTTGATGTTACTAAGCTTGCTTCTTCTCTCAAAAACTCTGGTGCGTCGGCGGAAGATGTTGATAAAATTGTGAAACTTATTACCCCAAAATGTTACGAAGGTATCACGACTAAAGAACTTTATAAAATGGCCTTCGAAGCTTTGAAAGGACTTTCTAGATCGGTTGCTGCGCGTTATAGTTTGAAGAAAGCTTTGTCAGAGCTTGGTCCTGCAGGTTTTTATTTTGAACAATGGATTTCGCGCGTGTTTCAATCGTTGGGTTATCAAACCGAAACTGGTCAACACATCAAAGGTCATGCGGTGATGCATGAGGCGGACGTTATTGCAAAAAAAGACGACAAAACCTATTGGATGGAATGTAAATTTCGGAATACTGATGATGCTAAAATTTCTGTAACAACGCCGATGTATGTACTATCAAGAATTAAAGATATTTCGGGAATTGATCATAAATTATTCGGGACAACGACACAATTTACTGACGGTTGGTTGGTAACGAATGCTTATTTTACTAGTGATTCGACAACTTTTGGAGAATATTATAATCTGAAAATGTTATCTTGGGATTATCCACAAAATAGAGGTTTAAAGAACTTAGTGGATGCTAATGTTTTGTATCCTGTAACTTGTTTAACAACAATTAACGAAATTGAAAAATCAACATTGTTAGAAAGCGGATGTATTTTGGTAAAGGAATTTGTAGAAAATCCAAAATTTTTAAGACTATTAAATTTAAACCCAGAAAAAGAACAACAGATGTTACAAGAAGCTAAAGAGCTGATGACTATTAAAATTTCTGAGTAATCTGGTTTAAACCAAAAAAAGCCTCTAGACATTTCGAGGCTTTTTTGCATTATTAAAGTTTAATAGCTAAAATTTTATTTTCCCTTCTGAGGAGGATAGTTAGCCATAATTTCGGCAACCACTTCGGGGATTTGTTTTTGTTTAGATTTTGGAGAATCTACAGAAATACCGCTTCCGATACCTTGCCAAACCAATTTGTTAGTTTTAGCGTCCACCATATCCACAACGATAGTTCCGCTGTTGTAGTTGCTGGTCCATGTTCTGTTCATCCCAACACCGAAGCCCCAAGGTCCGCCGTAACCGTACATGCCATAAGGCGATGACGACTGTACATCTTGTACTTTTTTGTGAGATGCCTTTACATTAATGATAATGTCTGGCGTTTGCGATGAGGTCAATCCTTTGCTTTGTACTTGTTTTGCAAGTTCGTTAAGAACACGGTCTTTGTCAAGATCGTTTAACTTTAAATCATCTGTGCGGAATAAATACGTCTTATAATCCGTAAAATTTGCAGTTGCAGAATAATCCGATCTTACTTGGAAAGGACTACAAGATGTCACTAATCCTGCTACTGCTAAGCCTAGAATAAAAAGATATTTTTTCATTGTGGGTCGATGTTTTTTTTAACATTAGAAAATGTGTCCGTTTTTTTATCATAACCATAAGGACAATGTCTACATCCATTTTTGCAACAGTAGCCACGTTTTAGATGGAATTTTGCTGTAAAAACTTTGTAACCTTGCTCGTTATAATAAAAGTCTTCATTTTCTTTGATTTCAATTTTAGACATAGGTTAAATTGTTTTCAAAAAAATATATCTTTGATATATGATTATCGTGATGAGAACTTTTCTCAAAAGTATGAAAATTTCGGGGATTACTATATTTCCGTTTATTATTCTCCAAAGAAAAGAGGATCGCAACAATTGTATTTTGATTAATCATGAGCGGATCCATATACGACAACAATTGGAGTTGTTGATCTTACCATTTTATTTTTTGTATGTTACAGAATACATTTTACATCTCATTTATTTGAAAAAACCTTACCTCGCTTATCGAGCTATATCTTTTGAGCGAGAAGCTTATGCAAATGAATTTGATTTTAATTATTTGAAAAATAGGAAGTTGTGGTCTTTCGTAAATTATTTTAAATAAGGCTTATTTTAATTGAATAAAAACAAAGACGAAAATTATTTTAGTATTCAAAAAAAATTAAATTTGCACTTTATTTTTTCAAACTATGTCACAAACATCAGGCGGTCATATTGACATCAAGAAGCTATCGTTTTTAGGCGTTATCGTATCATTAGGTATTGTCTTTGGCGATATTGGTACCTCACCATTGTACGTTATGAAAGCCATCATTAATGCAGGGAAATCTGGAGGTTTTATTTCGGAAGAATACATCGAAGGAGCATTGTCTTGTATTATTTGGACAATTACTTTGCAGACAACACTTAAGTATGTCATCATTGCACTGCGAGCTGATAACAAGGGAGAAGGTGGGATACTTTCTCTTTATTCTTTAGTAAAAAGAATTCGTAAAAAATGGCTTTACATCATCGCAATCATTGGTGCAGCAGCCTTGGTAGCGGATAGTATTATTACACCCTCGCTTACCGTGATGTCGGCTATCGAAGGTTTAGAATTGGTTGTTCATGAACCACCTGTTGTGCCTATTACATTGGCTATTTTGTTTATCATATTTATAGTGCAACAATTTGGGACTAGCTTTATTGGTAAGTTTTTTGGGCCAGTTATGGTGATTTGGTTTTTAACATTGGGGACTTTAGGCTTTTATCATCTATTGGATGCACCGTATATTTTAAAGGCTTTTAATCCTATATATGCGATTAAATTAATATACAATTCGCCCTCGGCTATCGTTATTTTAGGTGCGGTTTTCCTTTGTACAACGGGCGCCGAAGCTTTATATTCGGATCTTGGACACTGCGGAAAAAGCAATATCCGAATTTCTTGGATTTTCGTAAAAGCCATGCTTATTCTTAACTATCTAGGTCAAGGCGCTTGGTTGCTGAATAACTATCACGAAGTATTTAATGGTAAAAATCCTTTCTTCGGAATCATGCCAGACTGGTTTATCCTTCCAGGAGTTATTATCGCAACTTGTGCAGCCATTATTGCCAGCCAATCGGTAATTACAGGAGCGTTTACAATGTTTTCTGAGGCGATGTCTATTAACCTTTGGCCGAATCAACAAATCGATTATCCATCGGGTATTAAAGGACAAATGTACATCCCAAGAATCAACTGGGGCATTTTTATAATGTGTGCAATTATTGTAATGTTCTTCAAAGAGTCAGGTAGGATGGAAGCAGCTTATGGACTTTCCATTACGGTAACGATGTTGATGACTACAATTTTGTTGATTTTCTGGTTCTTCAAAACAAGAACACCGAAAATATGGATTGGTATATTTGCAGTTGTTTATTTAATCATAGAGTTAGGATTTTTTAGTGCAAACATTATTAAATTCTTCGAAGGTGGTTGGATTTCTGTATTGCTAGCTGGCTTTATCGGGATTTGTATGTACGGCTGGTATAACGGTAGAAAAATCAAAACGCAATTTGTCAAGTTTGTGAAGCTTAACAACTATGTGTCAACGATTATGGATATGAAGTTGGACAACACCATTCCCAAATATGCAACCAACTTAGCCTTTTTTAGTCGCGCTCAAAAAGAAGATGAGGTAGAATCAAAAATTATTTATTCTATTATTAAATCTCAACCGAAGCGTGCCGATCATTATTTTATCTTGAGTGTTATCAACCAAGAAGAACCTTATACCTTCAAATATCATCTTGAAGAGATTTTGCCTGGGACAATTTATAAAGTTAACTTCATGCTTGGTTTCAAAATAGATCGAAGAATTAGCGATTATTTTGGACAAGTATTAGATGATATGATGGACGATGGTATGATTCCTTCGAAGAGTAGTTATCCGTCATTGAGAGCACATAACATTCCGCCAGATCTTAAATATGTCATTATTGATAACATCTATATCAACGATTATTTATTAAATATCCGCGATAAGATGATCATGAATATTTATAATTTTGTGAGAAAAATGGGAAGCAGCGACTTCAAAGCCTACGGTGTGGCGTCACACAACGTAGTTGTAGAATCGGCACCATTATTGGAGCAAGGTTATGTACATGACAAAATCAAAAAAGTCTAGGCTTAAGCAAAGGCAGACATTACAAAAATTAATCGTAATTTTGTCCTATCGAATCGATTATGGATACAACACAGAAAGACCTAAACATTACAACTATTAAGGATGTACTAAGACAATATCTACTCGAAAAAGGTTTTAGAAACACGCCAGAACGTTATACTATTTTAGAAGAAATATACAATCTGGATCATCACTTCAATGTTGATGATCTATACCTTATCATGATGCAAAAAAAGTATCATGTTAGCAAAGCAACGATATATAACACGATCGAGATTTTCTTAGATGCTGGACTTATCAGAAAGCACCAATTTGGAGAAAAAACTTTGAGCTCATCATCTTATGAAAAATCATATTTTGATAAGCAGCATGACCATTTGGTGATATATAAAGAAGGTTCTGATAAAGAGATTGAGGAGATTATCGAGTTTTGCGATCCAAGGATCCAAGGTATTAAAGAATCTATCGAACAAGCTTTTGGGGTAAAAATAGATACACATTCACTTTATTTTTATGGCCAGAAGAAGTCATAAGGAATGAACAAAACTTTTCTTTTAACTTTTATAATTATCCTTTTTGGATTTATTCGGATAGATGCGCAGACACCTGACAATACCAATCCGAAAGACCCTTTCTTTGCTCCAAAATCACAGCAAGAACAAGCTTCAAAAGTGCAACACATCCACTCGGACGAGTCGGGTGTAAAGCCAGATCAATATGAAGGTAACTTGGTATTTTCAGGAAATGTTAAGTTTGAACATCAAGGCTCTGTTCTTACTGCCGACAAAGTGGTTTTGTATCAAAAGGAGAACTTCCTAAAAGCCATTGGTAACGTTGTGCTATTAAATGCCGATGGTACCAAAATCACTGCTGAAGAAATGGAATACGATGGTAATACAGAACGCGGTATTGCCCGCAAAAATGTCGTGCTTACCGATCCAAAGCAAACCATCAAGACAGAAACACTTTATTACGATCGTGTCCCAAATACTGCTTATTTTAACACTGGCGGAACAATCTCTGATGGTCAAAATATTATGTACACCAAGTCCGCGACTTATTATGTAAATACTAAGGATATTGACTTTATTGGACATTCGACCATTGATGCTAAAGATTACACTATCGAAAGTGATAATATTAAAACCAACCAGACAACTCAGATTTCTCAATTTTTAGCAGCGACAACCATTCGTAGTAAAGAAAATCCACGCAACTACGTCTACACCGAATTGGGCGATTATAATGCAAAAACGGGTATTTCGCATCTTAAAAAGAATTCTAGAATTCATTATAACGACAAGATACTTACAGGAGATAATTTAGAATACAATCGTAACACAGGTTTCGGAAAAGGAACAGGAAACGTCACACTTAACGATCCAAAAGAAAACCGTTACATCAAAGGTGGTTATGGCGAAATTTATGAGAAAAAAGACTCTGCGATGATCACGGATAAAGCTTACGCAGTTAAGATTTTCGAGAAAGATTCTTTATACATCGCAGCTGACAGGTTTTTAAGTTTTCAAAAACCCGATTCTACCAAACAGAAGAAAAGCTATTTGCGTGCTTACCGCAAAGTCCGAATTTTCAAAACCAATATGCAAGCCCGCGCCGACTCTTTGTCATACAACGAGACCGATGGCATTTTGCATCTTATGAAAAAACCAATTCTCTGGTCTGGCACGAAGCAAATTACAGGAGATGAGGTTATGGTTTACATGAATACCACGACGCAAGACATCGACTCCGTTAAGGTTATCGGTAATGCATTTGCGATTAGCAAGGCGGATTCGCTTAACATGAAAGACGAGTTCAACCAAATCAAAAGCAAATGGATGGGCATCTATTTTGAGAAAGGGCAAATAAAAAAGGCCGTCGCTGTGGAAAATGCACAATCCATCGCTTATGCCGACGATCAGGACGAAAAAACAAAAGAAGTCAACCGTATTGGCGTTGCTGTTTCGGTGTGTGGCGAGATTATCGCTGACTTTATCGAGAAGCGTGTGGAGACCGTAACTTGCCGTGTTGGTGCGCAGTCCGACATCTATCCGATGAGTTTTATGTCCAAAGAAAAACGCTTTTTCCCAGACTTTAATTGGAACACAAAAGACCGACCGCAAAAGTGGAAAGACATCTTCGAAGATACACCCAATTATCCCGAAACGGTCTATGAGTCCGATAACAGCTTGTACGAAAAAGCTGAAGCCGAACGCCTCAAGCTAGAAGAAAAAAACAAACCCAAAACACCAGTTCGCGAAAAGCGATAAGTTTCAGGAATATAAAATCCAAGCCTGAAAGTCTTCTAAAGGCTTTCAGGCTTTTTACTTTAACTCGAATTTTTATTTGGGCGCCATTTCCGTCTTCAGCTCCCACTCTTTTGCTCGGCATAGCCTCTCGCAAAAGGAGTTCCGCCTACATGGTAAGTTTGCATTAGGATAATTAAGGAAGTAAATTAGTTGATAATATTAAC
>NZ_DAMBQF010000032.1:0-28679 GCF_032062245.1 Soonwooa sp. | reverse complement strand
ACTTTAAACGCTTTATGCTTCGAGGAAAAACCAAGGTCGAGGTAGAAATCGGCATTCTGGCCATTGCCCATAATCTCAAAAAAATGGCAAAAGCAGCCTGAAATAGACTATTTTTTTGACTTTTTTAGCTTTATTTTTCAAAAATTCAAAATAGAAAACTTCAAAAATCGGATTTTTAAACAAAGCACAAAAAAAAGACTGTCCTTTTGAGACAGCCTCATTTGTTGTGACGCCATCGCTTCGAAAGTTTTGGGTTTTGGACGAACGATTTAGTTTGTTTTGTCAACTGGATTTCCCTTTAGAGTTTGGTTCTACAAAGCAATTTCTGACTTTAGAAAGTAATGGAGTAGAGCTGAATCATACAAAAAATTCTTTTACGAGTTATGGAATTAATCTAAAACCCGGAATTGATTATTTTGTGAACCGACGTTGGAAAATTGCGGCTAGTATTGGAGAAATCGGTTACAGCAATGTACATTATAAAGAAACTAAATTTAATAAAAGTAAATTTAATTTTGAAGCTAATTTTTCTACAGTTCAATTTGCGGTTAAATACATTATTCCTGCGAAAAAATAAACTGAGAATTGTCATAATTAAATAGAAGAGTTTTTTATCTTTTATTTGAAAAATAGTTTTACATTTGTAATAGAAAAATAGAAGAAATGTTTTCCAAAACTTGCGAATACGCTTTAAGAGCCTTAATCTACATCACCCAACAGACGAAAGATGGGGGAAGAATCGGTATTAAAGATATTGCTGCAGGCATAGATTCTCCCGAATATTTCATAGCAAAAATTCTACAAGATCTCAGCAGAAAAGGTTTTGTGCAATCTGCGAAAGGTCCAACTGGAGGTTTTTATTTAGATAATATTAGTCTTAATCGATCTTTGGCGGAAATTGTTAAAGAAATGGACGGCGACAAGATTTTTTCGGGTTGCGCCTTAGGACTTAAAGAATGTTCGGAAACGCATCCTTGCCCCGTTCATAACGAATTCAAACATATTAGAAATAATCTTCAAAAGATGCTTAACGATATGAAAATTGGAGATTTTGTTGACCAATTGGATGCTCAGGAAGCATTTTTGAAAAGATAGAAATCTAAAATATATTTTTTTAATTAAATAAAAGATAAAAAGGTATTAAAATATTAAACATGAAAACTCAAGTTAAATATCCTCTAGTTTTTGCGATTTCTTGCTTTTGGCTGGGTTTGGTTTTGGCGGTAAGCTTTTTAGAAACGCCTTTTAAATTTCAAGTTCCAGGAATGACGCTTCCAATCGCACTAGAATTAGGGAAAATTATGTTTGGGATTTCGACCAATATTCAAATGGTGCTCATCGTATTTATGGGTTTAAGTTTCCTATTTAATAAAGAAAAATTAAACATCAAATTATTAATCAACTTCTTTCTTTTAGCACTGATATTAGGTTTAGAAAAATTTTGGATGCTCCCAATTTTAGACGCTCGAGCAGATGTTTTAGCTTCAGGAAAAGGACTTCCGCCAACGGCGCTTCATGATTATTTTATCTATGCCGAAGTTGCAAAAGTTATTTTACTAATTGTATTACCAATATTAGTTTTAGAAAGAAAAAATATACAATCAAAACTTGTTTTAGAATCATTAAAAACCTCTCACTAACATGAAAAAATACATTATTCCATTAGCAATTGTTCTGGCTGGCCTCTCATTAAATGCTTGTAAACAGAACGCTTCAGATTCTAGTTCTACTTCTAAATCTGGAAGTACCGAAAATATTGCCGTTTCTGGTGCTGCCGAAGAAGCAAAATTAACTTCTGCACCCAATGTTCCTGCACCAATCGGAGATCGTGCTGCGAAAAAATTAATCGTTCGTATGGAAACCATCGAAAAAGTTGGCGAATTAGCCGATGGTACTCAATATAATTTCTGGACCTTCGGTGGAACAGTTCCCGGAAATTTTATTCGAGCGAGAGTTGGCGACGAGATTGAATTTCATTTAAAAAATAACGAAAACTCAGCTTTTCCACACAATATCGACTTGCATGCTGTTAATGGTCCTGGTGGTGGAGCAGAAGCTACTTTTGTAGCGCCGGGAAAAGAAGCGGTATTTAATTTTAAAGCTTTAAATCCAGGCTTGTATGTCTATCACTGTGCGACGGCGCCTGTGGGAATGCACATTGCGAACGGAATGTACGGTTTGATTTTAATTGAACCAGAAGGTGGACTTCCAAAAGTGGACAAAGAATTCTACATTATGCAGGGCGATTTCTACACCAAAGGAAAATATGGAGACAAAGGATTACAAGAATTTGATATGGATAAAGCCATTGCAGAACATCCAGAATATGTAGTGTTTAACGGGAAAACTGGTGCTTTACTAGGCGAAGGCGAACTTCAAGCAAAAGTGGGTGAAAGCGTTAGATTCTTCGTCGGAAATGGAGGTCCAAATTTAACTTCTTCTTTCCATGTTATTGGTCAAATTTTCGACAAAGTTTACATCGAAGGTGGTTCAAAAACTAATGACAATGTACAAACAACCGTAATTCCACCTGGTGGAGCAGCTATTGTAGAATTTACTTCTAAAGTTCCGGGCGAATACGTAATTGTTGATCATGCCATCTTTAGAGCCTTTAATAAAGGTGCTTTGGGGAAAATTAAAATTACGGGTGAAGAAAATCCTAAAGTTTTTAAATCAATTAAAAAATAATCCATAGTAGTAGTTTTTTGAACTTTTGGTTCATCATTGAGGATTAAATTTAAAAATGAAAAAACTCGTTTACATATTAAGTTTGATTTTAGTTTTTAGTTGTAGTAAAAAACAATCTATAACAAAAATTGAAAGCGAAAAACCATCCATCATTCGTATTACAAGCCATAAAAAAATGATGAAAGTGGATGGCGGACAGTACAGAGCTTTTGTAGGAAAAGAAAGTGATAGCTTGACGACTGTGCCATCTTTTATGCTAGACGAGACTGCTGTTACTAACTTTGAATACCTCGAATTTTTGAAAAAGAATCCTCAATGGACCAAAAGTAAAGTTCTGAAACTCTACGCAGATAGCACTTATTTAAAACATTGGAAAAGTGATTTTGAAATTCCAGCCGATGTAAGTCCAGATGCGCCAGTTACCAATGTTTCTTGGTTTGCAGCGAAAGCCTATGCCGAAAGTGTCGGAAAACGTTTGCCAACCGTTGACGAATGGGAATATGCCGCTCGTGCCAATGAAAATCTAAAAGATGCCACGGAAGATCCCGAATTTACAAGACGTATTTTGAATTTGTATCAAGAAAAGGGGAAGTACAAACAAGCTGTAAAGCAGCATCAACCGAATGCTTGGGGAATTTACGATATGTACGGAACAATTTGGGAATGGACGGAAGATTTTAATTCGGTGATGATTACGGGAGAATCTCGAAAAGACAATGCAGCAAACGAAACCTTGTTTTGTGCAGGCGCTTCGGTAACTTCTTCGGATTTGAGAAATTATGCTGCCTTTATTCGCTTTGCGATGCGAGGAAGTATGAACGCCGATTATACCGTTAACAATCTCGGATTCCGTTGTGCAAAGGATTTAAATTAAAATTTATAAAATGAAAAATCTACTAAAAATTATCGTAACCGCTTGTTTAAGTTTGATAATTCTCAATAGTTGTCAAGAAAAATCAAGCGAGAATTTGGATCCGAATTCCATATTTAATTTATCATCAAAATGGGAACAAGCAGACGGAACCAAAATAAAACTGGAAGATTTAAAAGGAAAAGTCTTAACGATGGTGATGGTTTACACTTCTTGTAAAACGGCTTGTCCAAAATTAACCTTGGATATGAAGGCGATTGAAGCGAAAGTTGGACATAAAAATCCTGAAGATTTGCGCTATGTTTTGATTTCTATTGATCCCGAACACGATACGCCAGAAAAGATGCAGGAATTTTTAAAAACCTATCAACTTAACGGAAATCAATGGTTGTTTATTCGAAGCAGCGAAGCCAATACCCGAGAATTAGCCAATGTTTTAGCGATGAAATACAAACAAATTTCCCCGATGGATTTTTCGCATTCCAATATAATTAGTGTGTTTTCGAAGGAAGGTTTGTTGGTTCATCAAAAAGAAGGCATCAACATCGATATTGATAAAACGGTCTCAGCCGTGAAAAGTGAAATTAAATAAATTAAAAATAAACAAATAAATCAGCTATGAAAAAATTAGTATTAACAGCATTAGTAGCATCATTAGCCATCGTTTCTTGTTCTAAAAAAGAAAATGTAGAAGCAGAAGCTCCACAACAAGAATCTAACAAAATGATTGAAGAGCCAACGGAAGCAACAAAACCAGCCGCTGCTTTGACTCCTGAAGAGGAAGGAAAAAGCTTAGTCGAAGGAACCGATTGTCTTTCTTGTCATAAGGTGGATGCGAAATTAGTTGGACCATCATATCAAGAAGTGGCAGCAAAATACACAGAAGCCGACATCGATCATCTAGCAACGAAAATTATTGAAGGTGGAAAAGGTGTTTGGGGCGAAATTCCGATGACGCCGCATGCTGGATTGAGTCAAGACAATGCAAAACAGATGGTGAAATATATTTTAGCACAGAAAAAATAAAACCTAATACCTCATTGGTTGAATTTCCAATGAGGTTTTTTCAAAAAATTTTACAACAATAAAGGATAAAAAAGTATTTTATTATGAACGCAAGAACAGATTTAATAGGCGATATGGTTGCGGAAGATTTTAGAACGGCAGCTATTTTTAAGAAATATGGAATTGATTTTTGTTGCAAGGGTGGGCGTACCATCGAAGATGCTTGCGATAAAAAGGATTTGGACCCGAATAAAATTTATTCTGAATTGGAGAATCTTCCAACTTCAGGTGCAAGCGGAATTGATTTTAAATCTTGGCCGTTGGACTTATTAGCGGATTATGTGGAAAAAACGCATCACCGTTATGTTGAAGAGAAAACACCAATTATTCAGCAGTTTTTGGATAAACTTTGTAAAGTTCATGGCGATAGACATCCCGAACTTTTTGAAATTAGAGATTTGTTTAATGCTTCCGCACAGGATTTAGCAGCACATCTTAAAAAAGAAGAATTGGTTTTATTCCCATTTGTTCGAAAAATGATGAACTCTAAAATTTCAGGTCAAGCGATTGAGCAACCGCATTTCGGAACGGTAGAAAATCCCGTGGAAATGATGAAACACGAACACACCGTTGAAGGCGAAAGATTAGAAAAAATCGCACAATTAACAAATAACTACAATCCTCCAGCAGACGCTTGCAACACGTATCGAGTGACGTTTGCGATGCTTCAAGATTTCGAAAACGATTTGCACACACACATTCATTTGGAAAACAACATTTTGTTCCCAAAATCGATCGAATTAGAGAAGGAATTCTCTGTGGTTAACAACTAAAAAACAAAACTATGACACCTAAAAAATTATGGGGTTGGCTCGCTTTTGTCATCATTGCCTCCTTTGCGGTTCTCATTTTTTACGGCGTAGATATCTATCGTAAAGTCCCACCAATTCCAGAAAAAGTGGTTACAACTGATGGAAAAGTGCTTTATACAGGTCAAGATGTTAAGGATGGACAAAATGTATGGCAATCAATTGGTGGACAAACGGTTGGGAGTATTTGGGGACATGGCGCCTACATCGCTCCCGATTGGACAGCTGATTATCTGCATCGTGAATCCACACTTTTATTGGATGAATTGGCTAAAAAGGATGGAAAAATTTACAAAGACCTTCCAGACGAAGAACAAGCGAAATATCAATCTTTATTAAAGAAAGAACTCCGCACCAATACGTTGGATGAAGCAACGCAAACGATTACCATTTCACCAGAACGTGCGAAAGTACAGGCGGAATTGGCAGATTATTATTCCAAATTATTCATGGGAGACCCGTCGATGGCAAAACTTAGAGATGCATACGCTATCCAGAAGTTTACCATCAAAGATCAAGCGAGAATGGATAAAATGAACGCTTTTTTCTCTTGGACAACTTGGGTTTGTATCACAAATCGACCGAATGATAATGTTTCGTACACCAACAACTGGCCGCACGATCCAACGGTTGGGAATATTCCGTCAAGTTCGTTGCATTTATGGTCTGGGTTCAGTATTTTGATGCTTTTAGTTGGGGTTGGCGCATTGGTTTTCTATCATGCTAAAAATAAAGAAGAAGAAATTGCTGAAGCTTTACCATTAGACGATCCGTTGCGAAACATGAAACCAACTGCTTCAATGAGAGCAACCTTAAAATATATTTGGGTGGTCGCACTTTTGATTTTGGTTCAAATGTTAGCGGGCGTTATCACAGCGCATTACGGCGTGGAAGGAAGTGCATTTTACGGAATTCCTTTGGATGAAATTTTACCACAATCTGTTTCTCGAAGTTGGCATGTTCAATTAGCCATTTTTTGGATTGCAACTTCTTGGTTAGCAACAGGATTGTACATTGCGCCAGCGGTTTCGGGCTACGAACCAAAATATCAAAAACTAGGGGTTAATATTCTCTTCGGAGCTTTGTTAATAGTTGTTTTCGGTTCTTTAGCTGGACAATGGTTAGGAGTAATGCAAAAGTTGGGTTATGTTGACAATTTCCTTTGGGGACATTCTGGTTACGAATACGTTGAATTGGGAAGAGTGTGGCAAATTTTATTATTAGTAGGCTTAATTCTTTGGTTGATTTTAATGATTCGTGCTTTGCTTCCAGCTTTAAACAAGAAGGACGAAAACCACCACATGTTAACGCTTTTCGTAATTGCATCTGTTGCTATCGCGATGTTCTACGGAGCTGGATTAATGTACGGAAGACAAACGCACATGGCAATCGCCGAATATTGGAGATGGTGGGTGGTTCACCTTTGGGTAGAAGGTTTCTTCGAAGTTTTTGCTACCGTTGTTGCCGCATTCTTGTTCACAAGATTAGGTTTGTTAAGATTAAAATCAGCGACAATTTCGGTGTTATTTTCAACGATAATTTTCCTTGCAGGAGGAATTTTAGGAACCTTCCATCACTTGTATTTCTCGGCAACACCAACTGCAGTTTTGGCTTTGGGAGCAACGTTTAGTGCATTAGAAATTGTTCCGCTGGTGTTAATTGGCTACGAAGCCTATCACAACTATCAAATCAGTAAATCCACCAAATGGATTAAAGCCTACAAATGGCCAATCTACTGCTTCATTGCGATGTGTTTTTGGAACTTTTTAGGCGCTGGAATCTTCGGATTTGCGATCAATCCACCAATTGCGTTGTATTATATTCAAGGTTTAAATACAACAGCAGTTCACGGTCACGCCGCATTATTTGGAGTGTACGGAATCCTCGGAATTGGTTTAATGCTCTTTATTTTGAGAGGTTTGTATCCAGATCGACATTGGAATGACAAATTGATTGGTTGGGCATTTTGGTTAACGAATATCGGATTATTTGTGATGACGACTATTAGTATTCTCCCAATCGGAATTATGCAAGCTGTAGCGTCTATCCAAGAAGGTTATTGGTACGCAAGATCTGCAGAATTTATGCAAACCGAAATCATGCATTTCCTAAGATGGATGCGTGTTCCTGGAGATATTTTATTGGCTTTGGGTGAATTATTATTGGTGATTTTCATCATCGGATTAAAATTCGGATGGTCTTTAAAAGAGAAGAGATAAACTAAATTTAATAGTGTTGCCTCATCAGTTTTTTTGGAAATTGGTGAGGCTTTTAGTTTTTCCTATTTAAAATTTTTATTGTTAAATTAATGACCTAGAAAACGGAAGCGTTAAGAAAATTTGAATTAAATCTGTGAAAAATTTCGAGTGTTTGAGCAAGGTTGGGATTGTATTGGAGCGAGTTTTAGAAATTTTAGGATTTCATTTGAATTTTTAGCTGGAATTTCCAAGTCTTGATTTTTTGATTCTTTTTTATCAAGAAAAAAGAATAAGTAACAGTAATTTAAAAAATAAAAAACATGAAACGTAACGAAAATATAATTCCACTTTCACATGACCATCATTTTGGTTTGCTGTGTTGCTGGAAAATCCGTCAAGGTTTAAAGAAAGAAGTTGAACTTTCTCGAATTCAAAAATATGTTGATTATTTCTGGAATCAGCATTTGAAGGAACATTTCAAAGAAGAAGAAGAGATTTTATTTCCTTATTTGAAAGATGAATTTTCAAATCGAGTAGCGAAAGAGCATCAAGATTTGGAAGTTTTATTCAATGAAATTTCTGAAAATCTTAGTATTCAAAATTTTGAAGCTTTTGCGAATTTATTGGATGATCATATTCGGTATGAAGAACGACAATGGTTTCCACATTTAGAGCAAAATCTAAATAAAAATCAGCTTTTAGAAATCGGAAAAGCTCTTGCAGAAATTCATTCCGATGAAAAAGATAATTTTAACGATGAGTTTTGGAAGTAATTTTTTTATACTAAATTTCTTTTAACAGCCTTTAATAGCACCAGTTTTGTTAGTTCTTGGAAAATTTAAAATATGAAAAATACAATCTTATTAGTAGCAATTGGAAGTTTAATGGCTTGCAACGCACCTCAAAAAATGGTGGGAAATGATCAAGATAAACACGGGTGTAAAGGTTCTGCAGGACAAACATGGAGCGTTCTGAAGAACAATTGTATTCAGGTTTTTAGTGAAGGAACTCGCTTGAATCCTATTGAAACCAAAGAAGGTGAAGCCATTATTAGCGCATTTATTTTGTTGAATGACGATCAATCCAAAGCCGAACTTTTCATAGGAAACGAAGCGAATATTATTTTGGAAAAGAATTCGGAGGGTAATTTTGTTTCTAAAAAATACGTTTACAAACCGTCGGAAGCTACTTTGTATGTTGATGCTCAAGCACTTTATCAGAAGGATTAATTGTCAAAAAATAATATTCCTATCTTTGCAAATCAAAATCACCGCGTAAATATGTAGAATTCTTTTTCTTTTAACGACTTTTCAAAGCCTAATTCAGGGCTTCAAGTTTCATTTTAAAGAAAAAACATGTTTACTTTACACAATATTACCTATCTGCATCCAGATAAAGAGATGCTGTTTCATTCCCTCAATTTTACGTTAAACAAAGGCGAAGAAGTCGCTTTAATTGGTCAAAATGGTGTTGGAAAATCCACTTTATTAAAACTTATTTCGGGCGAAATTTCACCTTATGAAGGTGAAATTAGTTCCGATGAAAAAACCTATTTTGCTCCACAGATTTATGGTCAATTGGGCGAAGCTTCAGTAGCTGAAGCTTTAAAAATTGATTCTAAATTAAAAGCTTTACACCAAATTTTGGGAGGCGATGTTTCCGAAGAAAATTTTGAAATCCTAAATGACGATTGGGATTTAGAAAATCGAGTAGTAGAAGCTTTTTCCAAATGGAAAATTGAAAATATTTCGCTTTCAGATTCGATGAAAACCTTGAGTGGTGGACAAAAAACAAAAGTTCTTTTGGCTGGAATCGATATTGACGAAGCCGATTTTGTGATTTTGGACGAGCCGAGCAATCATTTGGATTTTGAAGTGCGACAATTATTGTACAATTTCGTTTCTGAAACTTCAAAAACCTTCTTGGTGGTTAGTCACGACAGAACTTTACTCAATTTATTGGGTAAAGTTGCTGAGCTTTTTCCTAAAGGAATTCAAGTTTTTGGTGGGAATTTTAAGTTTTATAAAGCGCAAAAAGAAGCCTCGGATTTGGCTTTGGAAAACGAAATTAAAAGCAAAGAAAAATATTTGAAAAAAGCCAAAAATGTTGAGCGCGAAACTTTGGAACGTCAACAAAAACTGGATTCACGAGGAAAAAAGAAGCAAGAAAAAACTGGCGTTGCAAGAATTATGATGAATACGCTTCGAAACAAAGCAGAAAATTCAAGTTCATAAATGAAAGACGTTCATGCAGAGAAAATTGGTGGAATTTCTGAGGATTTGTCGAAACTTAGACGAGAATTTTCACAACTGCAACAGATGAAATTTAATTTTGACGATTCGGCATTGCATCAAGGAAAAATTTTATTAGATCTGAAGGAACTAAATTTTAAATATACTCACGATTTTTTGTGGAACGAAAATTTGAATTTCCAAATCTTAAGTGGCGAACGTTGGGCGATTAAAGGAAATAATGCTTCTGGAAAATCGACTTTGGTAAAACTTCTTGTCGGAATTTTAAAACCATCAAAAGGAAATATTGAAAAAGCAGATTTTAAATCCATTTATCTAGATCAAAATTATTCGGTTTTAAATGAAAATTTCAATGTTTTAGAACAAGCCGAATATTTTAATCAAACTCCCATTCCCAACCACGAATTGAAAACAATTTTAACAAGATTTTTATTTCGAAAAGAAATTTGGGACAAAAAAGTAGCGAGTTTAAGCGGTGGCGAGAGAATGCGATTGTTGCTTACTTATCTTTCAATAATGGGAAAAGCACCTGATTTAATCGTTTTGGATGAGCCAACCAATAACCTCGACTTGGAAAATGTTGAAATCCTAACTTCTGCTTTGCAAGATTACAGAGGAAGTTTGCTCGTTATTTCTCACGACCAAGAATTTTTGAAGGATTTGAATGTGGGAAAAGAAATTTTTTTGTAACTATTTTAAAACTTTTCTTCTAAACATTTCGGGCTTATAATTGATAATGAAAACACCAGAAATAATCAATATTGAAGCCAAAATAAATTGAATTGTTATTTTTTCATCTAATAAAAGCCAACCCAAAAATATAGCGATAATCGTATTGATATAAGATAAAATTGAAACCTGAATTGGGCTAATTTTTGTCAACGCGTAATGAAATGCAAAGAAGGTAATGACAGAACCGAAAACCGCCAAATAGAGCATTGCAGCAATACTTTTCAAAGTCCAATTTCCAAAATTGTAATTCTCAGTTACCAAAAATGCTAACAAAATTTGGAAAACGCCTGCGAACAAAAATTGATAGACCAAATTAAGTGAAATATTCTTGGATTTGATGTCCATTTTTTTTGTGAAAATAGTGCCGCCTGCCCAACCTAAAATTGCGAAAAACATCATGATAATGCCGTTTCGATATTCAGGAATAGCAAGGTCTTGTAAACCATCCCAAAAAATCATTAGAATCCCGCTGAAACAAATGATAACGCCTAATAATGATTTAAAACTAAATTTTTGTAAACCTAAAAATAGACTTCCGATAAAAACCAAAATAGGTGAGCAAGCGCTAATTAACGCCGCCAAACTACTGCTTAATTCTTCTTCAGCAACGGTGGTTAGACCATTTGCCATGACTAACATTAAAACCGAAAAAACAATTTGGTATCCAAAATTTCTCCAACCTATCCATTTTAATTCTTTACGAAATAATAGAATGGTCAACATAATTAATCCTGCCAAAAATTGACGAATTCCCGCTACAAACCAGCCAGGAATTGTTTCTACGGCAACGCGAATTCCCATGAAGGTGGTTCCCCAGACGAGTGCGACGGTAAAAATGGCGAAAAGTAATTTGTAGTTTCTCAAGTTTTAGTGAAATAAGAAGTTGCAAAGATAGACTTTTCCAAGGCAAAATAGGCTTTATAGATACTTTTTGAAGATCAATTTTTATTCAAATTGGTTTCGTCTTTTATTAATTTTTATCTTTGAAAATCTAATAAAAAATGAAATGGTAGGAATAATTATGGGAAGTCAAAGCGATCTTCCAATTATGGAACAAGCAGCAGATTTTCTAAAAAACCTAGGAATTCCTTATGAATTGACAGTGGTTTCGGCGCACAGAACGCCAGAACGTATGCTGGATTATGCACAAAAAGCAAAAGAACGAGGACTGAAAGTAATTATAGCTGGAGCTGGCGGGGCGGCGCATCTTCCTGGTATGGTGGCGAGTTGCACGACGATTCCTGTGATTGGTGTTCCGATTTTGTCGAGTAATTCTATTGATGGTTGGGATTCGGTTTTGTCGATTTTGCAAATGCCAGGCGGAATTCCTGTGGCAACAGTTGCTCTTAATGGAGCGCTAAATGCAGGGATTTTAGCTGCTAAAATCATTGGAACCTCTGATGAAAATGTTTCGAACAAAATGCAACAATATCAAGATTCTTTAAAGGAAAAAGTTTTGGGAACGGTCAGCGATATTAAAGCTAAACATCCGAATCAATACGATATTTAATAAAATAAAAAGCCTGTCTCGTTAGAAACAGGCTTTTATTTTAGTTCTTAACCAACTTAGTTGACTGCGTTTTGTTGTCTTTAGTTTTAACTTGAAGGATATAATTTCCTTTTGCTAAAGATTGAATGTTAATTTCTTTTGCATTGCTTCCAGAAAGTACTTTTTGTCCAGCCATACTAAAGATGTTGTAGGTTTCGATCGCATCTTTGCTATCGATTTTTACGATATCTTTTGCTGGATTTGGATAGATTTTTAAGCCTGTGGAATGTTGCGCTTCGTAAGTTGCAAGGTCAACATTATTTATTTTGATATTATCATAATATGCATTACCACCATAGTTATTATGTAAAAAATTCATTCCTAATATATTTACTTTTGAATTATTAGGATTTTCAAAAATTTGAACATTATCTAGGTAGTAAGTGATTTTATCAGCTGTAATGTGGATTTTCATATTGTACCACTTATTGGGTTCCCACGTTTTATTTGCGTATCCAATTTCTGAAAAATTTTCGTTCCAAATGTATATCATACCACGATTTTCAAAACCTGTTGCCAATAAGGTATCAAATTCTTCAGTTGCTTCATTTATTGCATAGACTGCAAATTCAAAATCTGAACCTCCTTTCGTAGAACCATTAAAATCGTAAGAAATAGTTGTGTCATTAAAATCTAAAGGCGTTGCAAAAGTTTTTTCTACACCCATTATCGGGAACCATTGTTCTTGGTACTCATCAACGTGTGCATTTTTAAAAGAAAAATTTCCATTGCTTGCTTTTTCGTTTGTAATAATCTGGTTAGTTAAAGGTCCGTCGCTACTTTCAGTTACTTCCCAACCATTTTGACCATTGATGTCACCAAGTGTAAAACCTTCTGAGGCTTCGAATGAAATTGCATTTTGCGAAAATGCTAAACTAGCAACAGAAAGTGCTGCTAACATATAAAACTTCTTCATAAATTATTTTTAGGGCTACAATGATACTAAATTATTTTTAAATAAATGAAAATTACAGGCTTTACTAGGCTTTTGAAATCGGATTCTGTATTTTTGTGGTATGAATCTTAACGAGCTTTTTACCAACCAACGCACCGGAAATCATCAACCAACTTTTGTGTCCAGAACAGATTTTCAAAGAGATTTTGACCGAATTATTTTTTCGTCGGCTTTTCGAAGATTGCAAAATAAAACGCAAGTTTTTCCTTTGCCGGGAAGTGTTTTTGTGCATAATCGTTTGACGCATTCTCTAGAAGTGGCGTCTGTTGGTCGTAGTTTGGGAAGTTTAATTGGAGATTTTGTTTCAAAAAATTATAAAAACGATCTTAACGAAACCTCAAATAATTTTTACCAATATCAATTAAGTGACGTCATTGCGGCAGCTTGTCTTTGTCACGACATCGGAAATCCAGCTTTTGGACATTCTGGCGAAGATGCAATTGCTAGTTATTTTGAACAGAATGAAAAGGATCTTAAACCTCTTTTCAACGAAAAAGAATGGGCAGATCTTGTTAATTTTGAAGGAAATGCTAATGCAATCCGAGTGTTGACGCATCAGCAACAAGGTAAAGACGAAGGCGGAACACAATTAACATTTTCAACTTTGGCGAGTATTGCGAAATATCCTTGTGAAGCGATTGCAAAGCAAAAAGGTATTATCCATCGCAAAAAGTTTGGATTTTTTCAGAATTCTAAAGCGACGTTTTTAGAAATCGCTAAAGCGACAGGCATGCAGCATGAAAGCGACGAACCAATTATCCATAAAAGACATCCTTTTGTTTGGTTAGTAGAGGCTGCGGACGACATTTGTTACAGCATTATCGATATGGAAGATGCGCATCGTTTGGGCATCGTTAATTCTCGAGATTGTGAAGATTTATTTATAGATTTGGTTAAATCTGTGAATCCTGATGACATCAAACGTGTTAATGATAAACTCGATATTATTAAAAATCCGAACGAGCGAATTTCTTATTTGCGAGCGAAAGTTATTAACTCGTTGATTAATAAATCAATTTCGACTTACCAAGCTAATTTTGATAAAATTATTGATGGTACAATGGATAAAGCTTTGTTGGATATTTTTAAACAAGAAAGTTCGTCATTAACAGAAATCGAACGTTTTTCTATAGAAAAAATCTACAATCATAAAGCGGTTATTGAAATCGAAAATGCTGGTTATAACGTTATGTACGAGTTGCTAGATCATTTTATTCCATCTATTATTTTAGAAAAATCGGAGCGAAAAAATTATGATAAAATGGCTTTAAAACTTATCCCAAAACAGTTTGTCTATGAAGAGGGAAGTGTCTATGACAAAGTTTTGGGCGTTTTGGATTTCGTTTCAGGTATGACCGACAATTATGCGACCGATCTTTATAGAAAAATAAAAGGTATCGAAATCGGAATGACGGTTTAAAAAATTAAAAAAAAGCGACTTCAATTATTGAAATCGCTTTTTTATTTTAAACCAATTCGCACTCAAAAACGTCAACGAAATGTTTCTTAATTTTTTGTTTTATTTCTTCAACATCAACTTCGTGTTCTAGTTCATTTTTAAGAGAAGCTACCTGTTTATCGGTAATTCCGCAAGGTACGATGTAATCAAAATACTTCATATTAGTGTTCACGTTTAATGCAAAACCGTGGATGGTTACCCAACGAGAAGCTTTAACGCCCATTGCACAAATTTTTCTAGCATAAGGTTTTCCTACGTCTAACCAAACTCCAGTTTCGCCTGGAGAACGCTCACCTTTTAGACCATATTCTGCGATGGTACGGATGATAACTTCCTCCAAGTCTCGCATATAACGGTGAATATCGGTGTAGAAATTTTCTAAATCCAAAATAGGATAGCCAACAATCTGCCCAAATCCGTGATAAGTAATGTCGCCACCACGATTAACTTTAACATAAGTTGCTTCAATTTCCTTTAATTTATCAGCATTGGCGAGCATATTTTCTTCGTGCCCGCTTTTCCCTAAAGTGTAAACATGTGGATGCTCCACAAACAACAAATGATTATTCGTTATTTCTTGTTCTTCTGGCTCAGTATCGCGATTTTTTACTTTGATGTCTAGGTTTTCCTTCATCAAAGCTTCTTGATAATCCCAAGTCGGCATATAATCGCAAGTCCCAAGATCTTCAAATTTTACTATTTTATTTAGTTTATGATTCATAATCGTAGAAAAATTATTCACACAAATTTACATTTATTTTTGTCGATATTAAAATTAAAAAGCCCATCAAATTTGATGAGCTTTCCATCTAATAAAAGATGATCTGAAATTGATATGGATTTCTTATTTAATAATAATTTTTTTAGTTTCAGAAATACCAGCGTAAGTGATTTTTAAAAGATAAGTTCCTGTATTCAAACTAGAAAGATTTACGTCTTGTTGTTGCAGACCGTTTTGCTTACTAAGCTTAGTTTCAAAAACTTTTTTACCAGAAAGATCGAAGATTTCTGCAGTTCCGTTGTTGTTAGAATTTTCTTTAACATCGAAAAGAATCGTTGCTCTTTTGTTCGAAATAGGGTTAGGATAAACACCGAAACTTGCTTTTTTACCAAGGTCAGTAACGCCAAGTTCTGAGGTGATGTTTTTGTATTTAAAACTTACATTCCCTGTCGTTGCACCGCCGTTTTCTGTAAAATATAATCTGTAATAATTGCTAGGGTCTTTTACGTAAAATACAACATCTGGATCTACACCACTTGTCGGCTTCCAACTATGACCGATACTTGTAATAATGTCCGAATAATCTGTTTGCGCTGGTGTTGAATAGGTTGAACTGGCTTGTGTTTCGGGCTGTTTTTTCGCTACTTTGATGTTTGGATTTTGGACAATTCCTGCCATACGATAAATCATGATATTATTATAAAATGTATAATATCTTGTTAGCATAAAATTCCAATCATTTTTTGCTGGTTCGATATTGTTAACTTTTTCGCCACTATCAAATGAAAAATAGTTAAAAAATGCATCATCAGAACCATTTGCAACAGTTTTAGTTTGTGTAGCTTCCCAAGACGATCCGTTCCATTTTGCATATTTGAAAGTATAACCACCATAGAATTCGTTAATGAAGAATTTGTAGTAAGATCCGTCGCCATATTCCAACACAAAAGTGACTTTTCCTGTAATCTTATGAGTTACCATGTCGTATGAACCCCAACCAAAATTGAACTGTCCTTGTGGTAATAAAGTCGCTTTGTCAAAGGCGCCTTCCTGAATTCTATTTGTTAAATCTGGGTTATAAAGAGATTCGCCCCAAGTTGATTTTTGCGATAAATCCACAGCGTCATAAGCAGATGGCGTCGCTGAGACTTGATAAACTTTTATGTCTTTGGCATCGTTAACCTTAATCCCCATATCCATGTTAGAGTTTCGATAAAACGCAATATCCCATTGATTTGCCAATTGAGATTTTGTGTTTTCGTTAGCCAAGTTGAAGAATACTTGATTTTGATAAGATGGTCCCATAGTAAGATTTACCGTTTTGTATCCCAATTCATCAGTTTGTGCAGTAACTTGAGTCTGAACCGTTAAGGCTAACATTGACGCTAAAAATAATTTTGTTTTCATAAAGAATAATGTAAAGTTTAAAATTGTTATTTAGAATTATTCTACAAAACTATATAATTATTTTTAATTGTTCTAAATAAAATTATATATTTGTCAAAAATTTTTTAGTTCATGAAAAGGATGCTGATGCCAATCGTAGTTCTAGGACTTTCAATATCAGTTAAAGCACAAAAATCAGATTCAATCCAAACCAAAAAGATTGATGAAGTTGTTGTGATGACTGGACAATACAAAGCTCAAAGTATCGACAAATCAATCTACAAAGTTGAGGTTATTAACGAAACTCAAATTCGAGCGATGGCAGCTAACAATGTGTCGGAAGTCCTTAACCAGAGCCTTAATATGTTAGTATTGTCAGATTCTAAATCTGGAAATTCTACTGCGAATATTTTAGGATTAGGTGGCGATTATGTTAAAATTTTAATTGATAATATTCCTGTTGTGGGCGACACTGGACTTGGTAGCAATATCGATTTGACAAAGTTGAGTGTTAACAATATTGAGCGACTCGAGGTTGTAAAAGGTAGCATGGGTGTAGAGTACGGTAATGGTGCAATGTCTGGCGTTATCAATATTATTACTAAAAAATCGAGTAGTAAAACACTCTCTGGACGTTTGACTCTACAAGAAGAAACTGTACGCGATAATTATGATATTCGCAAAAAAGGTCACGGAAGACACATTCAAAATGTAAACCTAAATTATAATATTGACAAGAATTGGTTTGCAAGTGTTTCGGTTAATCATAATCAGTTTATGGGTTTCAAAGGGAATTTGCAGGGTTACAAGTATTTTGAACAAGATAATCTACGAGGCTACGACTGGAATCCAAAAGATCAATACGATGCCAATGCTGTTTTGAAATATCAGAATAAAAACACAAGCATTTTTTATAAAGCGTCTTTTCTGCGAGAAAAATTCAATTATTATAATCCATTGGTGTCTAGAGAATCTCTTAACGATGGGCTTGGTGGCATTACTTACACAGCGATAGATCGCGATTACAATACAAAACGATGGATTCATCAACTCAATGTACAAAGCCAATTTGGTCATGTCAAATTTGATGCAGATGTTTCTTATCAATCGCAAAATCGAGAATATCAGGATAAGCTTTATGACATCCCAAATAGAAAAGTCAAATCAACTGAAGCTAGTAAATCCTACTTCAAAACAGATGTTTTTTATTCGAGAGCTATTTTGAGTAACTTTTTAAATAACAAAACAATTGATTTTCAATTAGGTTACGAGTTGGATCATACAGCTGGTTACGCAGCATTAATTGCTGGTGACTTTTTTGGCGACAATGTTTCAAGAAAAATCTTTACTTACGCCAATTTTTTATCCGCCGAATGGAATGTTAGCGACAAGTTTTCAATTCGTCCCGGCGCGAGATTGACTGTAAGCAATCAATTTAAAAATCAATTCAATTATTCATTATCTGCTAAGCTAAAAACTTCCGAAAATTCATACTTGCGTGCTGTTTTGGGTAGTGCGAACAAGCTGCCGACCTACGATGAATTGTTCACTTATTTTGTCAACACCAATCATGATTTGCAAGGTAATCCGTATTTAAATCCTGAAGTTGGATATTCGATTGGTGCATTTTATGATCAAAATTTTAAAACTCAAAATGATTGGCGAATCAATTACGGCCTCAACTTTTTATACCTTGATTTAAAAGATAAAATCGAAATGGTGATGGTTAAAGAGCCGTCAACTTACAAATTTTTAAACATTAATAATTTCCGTTCGATTCTGTATTCAGGGAATTTCGATGTCAAAAAAGATCAACTTTTATTTGGTTTCAAAGCTTCTGTTAATGCTATTAAACGTGGTTTAGAAGAAGCGAATGTTACTGCGCCAGATGACTACAATTATCAATTACAGTTGGGCGCTTCGGCAACTTATAAATTCGAAAAATTAGGAACGTCCTTTTCTGCTTTTTATAAATACAATGGTAGAGAACAGCGTTATGTGTACCGAAATTCTAAATACGAGTTGGGCGAAATTGGGGCATTTTCGATGTTAGATTTTATGGTGAATCAATCTTTTTGGAAGAATAGATTTGAAGTTTCTGCAGGTGTTAAAAACCTTTTTGATGTTACAAATATTAAAAATACAACAGTTGCAGCCAGTGGACATAACGAATCTTCGGTGAATCTTAATTTGTTCTATGGAAGAAGTTATTTCGCAAGATTATCTTATCAATTTTAAACTTTTTTAAAAAATGACATTATTAAAAATATTAGGCTTTTCTGTGTTGACAATTCTTGCACAATCTTGTTTGTCTCCCGACGAAGATCCAGTGAAGTTAGCGCCAATTTCTGGAAAAAATCTAAGTCTAAATATCGGTGGAGCTGCACAACCTAACCAAGTTTGGGTGCATCTTTCGACTGGCGAAATGACGACTAATAAAAGAACGGATTGGGATTTGGCTTTCTATACAGGCGAGCAATTTCGAGTGTTGATTAATTCTTCAATTATTTCGGCGGTTGGTAAAATCCCCAATGCGACAGATATCGATAAAATCTCAGCAAAAGATGTTGAAGCACTTCAGGATCAAATTCAAATCGGAACTTTTGATGCGTCGAATCTTCAATATGTTGACAACCCAAATGGTGATTTTCTACATCAGACCAGCGGAATTGGAGAAATTAAAGATACAGATTCCGACAACTCAATTTATCTCCTTAACATGGGACGCGAGATCTATGATGGTACAATTACAACAGGTTCTGTGATTACAGGCGGAGAACATCGTGGTTGGATGAAGATTCAAATTTTAAAAACTGCTACTGCTTACAAAATAAAATATGCAAAGTTGGAAGAGAACTCGCATCAAGAATATACCGTGAGCAAAGAGTCTGACTATAATTTTAAATTTTTAAACCTAAATCAAAAACGTGAAGTTCTCATTCATCCTAAGAAAAAAATGTGGGATTTAGGCTTCACCGTTTTCACCAATGAAGTCTATACTAACGAAGGTCAAGCGGCTGGAAGTTACGTATTTGCAGATTTTGTAGTATCAAACCTTGTTGATGGTGTTGGCGCATATCAGGTTAATGTTGCAACTGGACAGACTTTGGACGCTGCCTACAATGCTTTCAAACTGAAAGATATCGACGCTTCCAAATTTATTTTTAACGATCAACGAGCCATTGGTGACAAGTGGCGAATTACCACTGGTAGCAACGGTGCACAGGTGTATTTTAACCGCTTTTTCATTATTAAAAGTGCTGATGGTTTCTATTTTAAATTAAGATTTAACAGGATGACCAATGACAAAGGCGAACGTGGACATACAACTTTTGAGTACGAACCATTATAAAATTTAATCAAAATTCTAAATAACAATATCTATGAAGAAAGTATTATTAGCAGCGACATTTGCGCTTGCACTTTACTCTTGCAAAAAAGACGATTCTAAAAACACAACAGAAACACAACAATCTTCGGAAGCGCCAAAATCTGCAAACAAAATCATTAGTTTATCAGGCGGAATTACAGAAATCCTAAGTGCACTTGGTCACGAGTCAGAGATTGTTGGGACAGACGTGACAAGTACTTTTCCTGAAAGTCTAAAAGCTACAGCTAAAGATTTGGGACACGTTAGAAGTATGACGATCGAACCTATTATGGCAATTAGTCCAACTTTGATTATGGCGTCGGAAAAAGACATCAATCCTGATCTTTTAGCAAAAATGAAATCTTCGGGCATCAAAACAGAATTATTCAAGCAAGAATTTTCTGTTGACGGAACTAAAAAATTAATTGAAGAAGTTGCAAAAGCTGTCGGCAACACCGATTATCAAAAGTTAAATGACAAAATCGATGCTGATATTAAGCAAATTCAGCCGCTTACGAAAAAGCCAAAAGTGCTTTTCATCTATGCACGTGGTAACAACTTGATGGTTTCTGGAAAAAATACGGCAATGTCTAATCTTATCGAATTGGCTGGTGGAGAAAATGCTTTTAACGATTTCGAAGATTTCAAACCATTAACGCCAGAAGCGGTGATTAAAGCTAATCCTGATGTTCTTTTCTTGTTCAATAGCGGATTACAAGGTGCCGGCGGTACCGACGCTGTTCTTAAAATGGCTGGTGTTGGACAAACTAACGCCGGGAAGAACAAAAAAGTGATAGCAATGGATGGTGGATTGGTGTCGAGCTTTGGACCTCGACTTGGTGAAGCGGCTTTGGATCTTAACAAACTTCTAATTGAAAACACAAAATAAACTTTTTCTATTCATGTTAGTGGGAGGTTTGTTGCTGGTTCTGCTGGCAGCAACTTCCCTTAATATTGGAGTTTTCGACTTTAATGGAAAATCGCCATTCTTTGTTTTGTGGCAAGTTGTTAGTGGAGATTCAACTTTATTACTAAGCGACAAATATGTGATTTGGGACGTCAGGTTAGCACGAATTGTTATGGCAATTCTTATCGGAAGTATGTTGGCGGTTTCTGGGACGGCGTTGCAAGGTCTTTTCAAAAATCCTTTAGCAAGCAGCGATTTAATTGGTTTAACAGCTGGAGCAACTTTATTAGCAGCTATTAGTATTGTGTTGGGTGGACATTTTAGAGAATATTTACCCGACTTTTTACAGCTTCCGTTGGTTGGCCTTTCCGCATTTGTTGGTGCGCTGTTGGCGATGATTTTAGTTTATAAAATCTCAACAAGCCAAGGCAAAACCAATGTTGTCATCATGTTGTTGACGGGCGTTGCGATTACAGCAATCGGTTTTTCGATAACAGGATTTTTAATTTATTTAGCTAAAGACGACCAACTTCGCGATTTAACTTTTTGGAATATGGGAAGTTTAGCAGCTGCAACTTGGACTAAAAATTTGGTACTTTTTGTAGTATTAATCATCAGTTACAGTTATTTATTACCAAAAGGAAAAGCGCTAAATGCGATGATGTTGGGAGAGAAAGATGCAGAACATTTAGGAGTCAACGTTGAAAAACTCAAAAAACAAATCGTTGTGATAACGGCTTTAATGGTGGGGACTTGCGTGGCATTTTCTGGGACAATTGGTTTTGTAGGACTTATCGTTCCTTACATTTTAAGACTGATTTTTAAATCAAATTATGTCATGATTTTACCATTGTCAGCGATTTTTGGTGCAGTGTTGTTATTAATTGCGGACACCATTAGTCGCAGTATTGTTGCGCCAACCGAGTTACCAATTGGAATTTTGACAGCCTTGTTGGGAGGCCCAATTTTCATAATTATTTTATTAAAACAGAAAAAATCAATTCGATGATAGAAGCGCATCAAATCAATTATAAACATAAAAATTTTCATATTCTAGATGCGGTTGATGTGTCTGTGGAATATGGCGAATTTCTCGCAATTGTAGGTCCGAATGGTGCTGGTAAATCGAGTTTGCTGAGCATTTTAGCCAATGAAATTAAAGATCATATCGAGCAACAAATTTTATTTAAAAACAAAAAAATAACAGATTGGAAAATAATTGATTTGTCACATCATAAAGCAAAATTTTCTCAACATCATAGTAACGATATTCCGTTACTGGTAAAGGATGTTGTGATGATGGGACGTTATCCATATTTTGATAATGAAGCTAAGAATGAAGATTACGAAGCGGTTAATTTTGTGATGATTGAAACTGATATTTTGCATCTTCAAAATCGAGATTATAATTCGCTTTCTGGTGGCGAAAAGCAACGCGTTCATGTATCAAGAATCTTGGCACAACTTCAGAATGATGTCGCTCACAAATTGATTTTTTTGGACGAACCGCTTAACAATTTGGATATTAAACATCAGTACAAAACATTACAATTAATTAAAAACTTTACAGCAAAAGCTAATTCTGCAATTGTCGTTTTGCACGATCTTAATTTGGCGGCGCAATTTGCAGATAAGATTTTGTTGATGAAAGCCGGAAAAGTTGTGGCTTCGGGAAAACCGAATGACGTTTTTACTCCTGAAAAAATTTCTGAAACTTATAATTTCCCATGTCAGATTTGCGAAAATCCGATTAATAAAAATCCGATGATCATTTTCGGAGCATAATTTTTTATAACATTTAATACTTTTTAAAAATGAGTACAATTAATCAAACTTTAAAAGAAAAATGGAATCAGTTAAAAACTAAAAATCCAAGACTTAGAATAAGAAATGCTGCCGAAGGATTAGGCGTTAGCGAAGCCGAATTGTTGATGACAGATTTGGGTGAAACGGTAACTCTTTTAACACCAGATTTTGCGGGGATTTTGACAGATGTTGAGGTTTTAGGAAAAGTGATGGCTTTGACACGAAATGAAGAATGCGTCCACGAAAGAAAAGGAATTTACAAAAATAGCGATTTTTCGAGCCCGCATGCACAATTGTTTGTTGGTGAAGATATCGATCTAAGGATTTTCCTTAATTCTTGGAAGCACTCGTTTGCGGTAGTTGATGGCGACAAAAAAAGTTTACAATTTTTCGGGAAAGATGGTTTGGCACTTCACAAGATTTATTTAACAAAAGACAGTAACGATGCTGCTTTTCATGCTTTGGTAGAAAAATACAAAGCAGAAGATCAAACTCTAACGATTCTTTTTGAAGCGATTCCTGCAAAAGCTGAAGAAAAGCCAGATTCCGAAATCGATGTTGAGGCTTTCCAAAAAGCTTGGTCTGAGTTGAAAGATACGCATGACTTCTTCACGATGACGAGAAAATTTGGTGTTTCGAGAACGCAAGCTTTGCGTTTGGCTTCACCAGAATTTGTGACAAAATTAGAGATTTCGGCTGTCGAAACTCTATTAAATAAAGCTTCTGAAGAAAAATTACCAATTATGATTTTCGTTGGAAATCGCGGCATTATCCAAATCCATACGGGAGAAGTTAATAAGATTTTTTGGCAAGGAAGCTGGATTAATGTGATGGATCCAGATTTTAATTTACATCTTGACACTTCAAAAATTGCTGAGGTTTGGCTAGTTAAAAAGCCGACAGAAGACGGATTGGTACATGCGATCGAAGTCTTTAACGAAGAGGGTGATTTTATTGTTCAGTTTTTTGGAAAAAGAAAACCAGGGATGCCAGAGTTGGAAGAATGGCGAAATTTAGCGAATGCCTTAAGTTAGGTTTTTGCTAAATTTTACATTTATTGACGCTAGACCGTTTTGTTTTTTTTAATTTCAGAGCGGTCTTTTAATTTGTATTTTTATAACATGAGAAAAATAGTTTTAGTTTTAATAACGCTTTTGGCGATTGGTTTTAAAGCGCAAGACTTTAAAGCTTTTCAGTTTTATAACAAATCTGGAAAGGAAATTAACACCGAAAAAATGATAAAATCACTTTTGGATTACGATGTCATTTTGTTTGGTGAGTATCATAATAATTCTATTAATCATTGGTTGCAATTGCGGTTAACAGAAGCTTTGTTTGAGAAAAATAAAAATTTAGTTCTCGGTGCAGAGATGTTCGAGCGTGATAATCAATCAGGACTAAATCAATATTTATCTGGAAAATTAGATGTTAAAAAGTTGAAAGATTCTGTTCGACTTTGGAATAATTTTACGACAGATTATCAACCGGTTTTAGATTTTGCTAAATCAAAAAAACTGGAATTTGTAGCCACAAATATTCCTCGAAAATTTGCTTCTCAAGTTGCAAAACAAGGTTTGGAATCGCTAAATCAACTTCCGGATTCTGACAAAATTAACATTGCAAAACTTCCTATTAATGTGACTTTGGAAACGCCAGGATATCCCGAAATGAAAGCCATGATGGGTGATCACGCTGATGAAATGAAAGTCATGAATTTTGTAGCTGCACAAGCGGTGAAAGATGCAACAATGGCAGAGTCTATTCTTAAATCTTGGACCGCTGGAAAGCTTTTTGTGCATTACAACGGGAATTATCACAGTAAAGAATATGGCGGAATCTTTTGGTATTTGAAGAAAGCAAATCCGAGTCTAAAAGTAGCGGTGATAAGCCTTGTCGAAAGCGAATCCAAAGATTTGAGTTTTCCTAAAAAAGATTTTGTCCCAACAGAATTTAATTTGATATTGCCATCTGATATGACAAAAACTTATTAAATTTATCTTCAAAAAACTATGAGAATATTTTTACTGCTTGCCGCGGTTTCTATTAATTGTTTGGTTTTTGGACAAAAATATACAGCGTCCGAAATCAAATTAATCAACGGAAACGATAAAAATACTGCACTTCCAATTTATCAAACAACTGATGAACATCAACATTCGGTTTTATTATCGATGTCAAAACATGTTAATCCAAAAGATCCGCATACGGCGACTTTGGTCAATCGTATGAAATTGGCGTTATTGGCGACAGACGGCGGTGTTGGGATTGCTGCGCCGCAAGTTGGTGTTAACCGAAATGTGATTTGGGTTCAACGTTTTGATAAAGAAGGAAATCCACTAGAGTATTTCCTAAATCCTAAAATTCTTTGGAAGTCTGCTATTCTTAATTTCGGTCCAGAAGGCGATTTATCGATTCCGGACTTTAGAGATATGTTTTATAGAAGCCAAGTTATTCAGTTAGAATATTGGGATTTGTCGGGTAAGAAAACTACCGAAATTGTCGAAGGTTTTACAGCGGTTATTTTCCAACACGAGATCGATCATTTATCAGGAATTTTAATTCAAGATAAAAGCAAAAACGAGACAGATTCTAATATTATTAAAGTTGATGCTTTCAAAAGATTGCCATTGTAATCAAAACTGCACGAAATTTGCAACGTCCTAAAAAAGATTTTTTAACTTAAAATATTATAAACTATGCGATTAATTATCAATTTACTTATTACCGCTGTATCAGCGTTTTTGTTAAGCAAAATTTTGTCGGGCGTGCATTTTCAAGATTTCACATCGACCATTATTTTTGCTGTAGTTTTAGGGATTCTTAATATGTTGGTTCGTCCAATTTTAGCGATTTTGTCGTTGCCAATTACGATCTTAACTTTAGGGCTTTTCTCGTTGGTTATCAATGCTGTTATGATTTTGCTTTGCGATCATTTTATGGATAGCATGACGGTTGATGGCTTTGGCTGGGCGTTTATCTTCAGTATTCTATTGTCGATTGTGACGGCTGTTTTCGGAGCTTTATTCTCGAAAGATTAATTTTTAAAACAATATGAAAACGAAATCCGTAGTTTTTTGCTACGGATTTTTTTTGTTTATAAAATGACTTTCTTCCAAGAAATGACTTCTACACCTTTTGAATAGTGGGTCAAATCTGGTTTTCGCTTAGTAAAGTCAATGTTTCCAAATTTATATTTTGTTTCTAAATTTTCAATTTTAACATCATTAATTTTCCATTCTTTATGATGAATGTCGTAACGGATATTTTGTCCATTATGTTGCAAATACAAGCAATAACGCTCTGTTAGCCAAAGGTCAAGACTCGTTTTTTGTTCTAAAAGATTTCCTATTTCGTAGTCGATGTGGAGTTTGAGATTTTTTGAATCGAGTTGAGAATCATATCGTCCCGAACTTCTTCTCATATTTGCTTTTTGATAAGGAAGCCCCGAAAGTCTTTCGCTATCAAACAAGACAATAATTTTAGCCCTTCGATATTAATGAAGAAAACGCCTTTTTTACCATCTTTTTCGATATAAGTTTGAATATTAACTTCCTCAAAATTTGATAAAAAAGAAAGCGATGGCAACAATCTTGAACGGATTTTTTCCATCGTGAAAGCAACAATAGAAATGTAATAACCACCATCAATTTGGTCTAAATTAAAAAACCTTTGGCACCAATTTTCTCAAGCTTTCATAATCGACTTTCCAATGCAGAAAAACAGCACGATTCCACTATTGATAATACTGAAATTCTCCTTCTGGCAACGGATATGAACGATGTTTGATATCTACTAATAAAGTTTTGATGTTACTCAATTGGTC
Organism: Soonwooa sp.; assembly: GCF_032062245.1. NCBI lineage: Bacteria > Pseudomonadati > Bacteroidota > Flavobacteriia > Flavobacteriales > Weeksellaceae > Soonwooa > Soonwooa sp. The sequence continues at coordinate 2,088 of NZ_DAMBQF010000032.1, read as the reverse complement.
AAATTTTTAAGAAGACTTTTTATTGATGAATAAATATACGGGTAATCCTATTAATATCAAACCGAGTCCTGGCCAGGTGTATTGCGGTTTATAAATAAATAAAAGTACGCAAAATGAAATACCAATTATTAAATAAATGGCTGGTGTAATAGGATAGAGCCACGTTTTGTAGCCACGTTCTAGATTTGGTTTTTTAATTCTGAGATAGATAACACCAAAAACGGTTAGCATGTAAAATAAAACAATTACAAACGAAATCATATCTAGCAAATCGCCGTATTGACCGCTAAGACAAAGTAAACTTGCCCAAATACCTTGCATCCAAAGCGAATTAGCAGGAACATTAAAACGATTATTTTTGATAGCTGCTTTTAAAAATAAACCATCTTTTGCCATGGTTTGGAAAACGCGCGCACCAGCAAGGATAATCCCGTTAACACATCCAAAAGTCGAAATCATCACCAAAACAGCCATAATAATTGTCCCTGCATTTCCGAAGATTTTTTCTGCTGAAGCGACAGCAACACGATCGTTGGCTGCAAAAGCGATTTCGTCGCGGGTTAAGGTGTTAAGATAAACAAGATTAACTAAAAGATACAAAATCATAACAGATATCGTCCCGATAATCATGGCACGAACAACATTTTTGCGCGGATTTTCGATTTCGCCGGAGACAAAGGTAACGTTTTCCCAAGCCACAGAACTAAACACTGAACCTACCATTGCAGCTGCAATACCGCCCAGAACTGTCGGACCAGAAATTGGCAGCCAACTTGCAGATTCTTTGTGACCTTTAACTTCGGTTCCGAAATTTTGAAAAGCTTCCCACCCAAATTGGAAATTACTCATCAATTGAGAATGTTCAACCAAAATAAATCCCAAAGCAATTAAACCTACAAGCGCAATAATTTTGGAAGACGTGAAAATATTTTGTAGCATTTTTCCGCTTTGTACGCCTCTAGTATTGATAAAGCTTAGTAAAAGTATAATTGCTATTGCAAGAATTTGTATCCAAGTTATTTTAAAACTTCCGCTTTGGAAAAGTGGTGCGGCATCATTAAGACTTGGGATGAGATAGGCTGTAAATTTTCCAAAAGCCACGGCGACAGCGGCGATTGTTCCAGTTTGGATGACGGTAAAAAGTCCCCAACCATAAAGAAAACCCATCATTTTTCCGAAAATCTCGGTGATGTAAGTATATTGTCCTCCAGCTTTCGGAAACATCGCTGACAATTCGCCGTAGCTGATTGCTGCTGCAACTGTCATAAGTGCGGTCAACAACCAAACGACAATTAGCCAATAACCCGAACCGAGATTCCGCATGATGTCCGAGCTTACAATGAAGATGCCGCTCCCGATCATTGATCCCATCACAATCATTGTGGCATCCCAGAGTTTTAGTTTCTTTTCCATAGTTTTATTTGAATCAAATATATAAAAGTCTACATAAAAACTAATGAACTATTAGAAAGTTTATCTTTTTTACAAGCTAAAATGTCTTATGTTGTTAATAATGAATTTTGTAGAAGTGTTCAATATTTTAAAGATTTCGTAATGTTCTGCTGAACGATAAAACCTAAATTTGAGGAAGATAAGACAATAATCATGGAGTTAGAATACAAAAACCACGAAAGTCCCATCCTGAAAGATGGCGTTAAAAATTATTTAATCGATATCGACGGAACGATAACAGATGATATCCCAAACGAGGATCCCGAAAGAATGTCAACTTGTTTGCCTTTTCCTGACGCTTTAGAAACAATTAATAAATGGTACGACGAAGGTCATCAAATTTGCTTTTTCACATCCAGAACGGAAGATCTGAAAGCGATTACTGAAGAATGGCTCAATCGTCATGGTTTTAAATATCACAGTATTCTGTGTGGGAAACCGCGTGGTGGTAACTATCATTGGATCGATAATCATCTTGTGAAAGCAACGCGCTACAAAGGGAAATTTACAGATCTTGTAGAGAAAAATGTGAGCATTCAGGTTTTTAAAGATTAACCTTAAATAATCAACGGAGTAGTATCTCTAGCCCCGATGTTCTATGTTAATCTGCAAATTTTTCAGGTTAAAATTTTTAAT
>NZ_DAMBQF010000031.1:0-31200 GCF_032062245.1 Soonwooa sp. | reverse complement strand
GGCTCAAAATTTTTCAGAATAACTTTTCAACTTACACAGTTAGTGAGATACTACCCATAAAAAAATCCGATTCGGCTGAATCGGATTTTTTTATTCTTTTAAGTTGAAGATATTAACCTCCGACTTTCACTAATTCTACGTCGAAAATTAACCAAGCATTAGCAGGAATCACTCCACCAGCACCTCTTTCGCCGTAACCAAGGCTTGCAGGAATCAACAATGTTGCTGCTTCGCCTTCTTTAAGCAATTGGATACCTTCGTCCCAACCTTTGATCACTTGCCCAACACCAATCGGGATTTGGATAGGCTCTCCTCTTTTGAAAGAGTTATCGAACTCTTCACCATCAACCAATTTGCCAGCGTAATGTACAGAAACTACCTCGCCAGTTTTTGGTGCTTTACCAGATGGATTAGATTTAGTGATTTTATAAAACAAACCAGACGGCTTTGACTGCATACCAGCTTTCAACTCGTTAACCAATTTGTCTTGATTCGCTTGGAATTCTTGTAACTTTTTAAGACGATCCGCCTCTTCTTTAGCAGCGAAAGCTTTATTTTTTTCTTCGATTTTAGCTTTTCCTTCTTCGAAAGTTTTTGCAGGATCGTATTTTTTATATTGATCTCCTTTGCTGAAAACCGTTAATTTTTGAAGAACGATATCTTCTTTTGGTTTGTCGTTAGGACCTTTTTCAACATTTGCGATAGTGTCGATAACGTCTTCACCTTTCACAACTTTCCCGAAAATTGTATGTCTGCCATCCAACCAAGGCGTTGCAACTTCTGTAATGAAGAACTGAGAGCCGTTGGTATTAGGACCAGAATTCGCCATAGAAAGGATTCCTTTTCCTGTATGTTTTAGGTCATTTTTCTCATCAGCAAATTTGTAGCCTGGATCGCCCATTCCTGTTCCTTGTGGATCTCCACCTTGGATCATGAAATCTTTGATAACACGGTGAAAAATTGTCCCATCATAAAATGGTACTTTATCCGCTTTAGCTTTATTTGGGATTTTACCTTCCGCTAATCCTACGAAGTTAGCCACTGTAACTGGTGCTTTTTCGTCTTCTAATTTGATTAGCATTTCACCTTTTGATGTTTGCATTTTCGCATACAAACCATCCGAAAGACTGTTGTAAGTTTCTTTGTCTATTTCCAATGTTTTACAATTTAATAATGTTAATACTACCGGTACAAATAGTAATTTTTTCATATATATCTATTAATTAAAGTGTCCTTATTTTAACAATAATCGGCATATCACTGCTTATCTTATCATTATCACCATAGGATCCAAAAGCTAATGCTGATGGGATAAGAAGTGTTGCTTCCGATCCTTTCTTCATGTGTCGAACTGCATCCTCTACCGGCCTTAGTTCATCAAACTTTCCTAATTCTTGATCTTTGATTTGTTTGGCGTTTTCGTATAATTTAATCAAATCAAAATCATAGATATCGTAAGTATAACTAACTTTTTCGCCATCATTTTTCTTCGGTTCCGAAGCTAGGTTTTCAATATCCACCCAATAGTTCATGCCCATTGGATAGTATTTTTTATCCTGACTTTTAATCCATTCTTGTATCTGATAGCGCTCTTCATTATTCAAGTTTTTATTTCTTGTTTTTGAATCTTCCATCTCGTCATGGCTAACTACAATTGTCGTGGAGTCGTAGATTGGACTTTGCTTTGCGCAAGAACCCAACATTGCAATAGTGATAAGAATTATTTTTTTCATAAATACTGTGCGAAAATAAGAAATTATTAGCCATTTCTTCACATATATGGACACAAAAAAAGTCGGTTAAAACCGACTTTATGATATTTTAAGAGATATTTTAGTATTTTTTATCAACCTTAACTCTCCATCCGAATGGATCTTCAGCGTGGTTAGTTTGGATATCAACCAAAGCTTTTTTAAGGATGAAAGCAAAACTATCTTCGTCTGCCAATGTAGGAAGCGCAAACTTCTCATCACCATAACCAATAGCTTCGAATCTAGTTGTTACAACTGCTGTACCAACGCCCCAAGCTTCTTTTAGGCTACCATCTTTAAGTGCTGCAACAACATCAGCAACTTTAACGTCACCAACAACTACGTCGATACCATTACGCTCTGCTAATTGTAAGAAACTATCTCTTGTAACACCATCCAAGATCTTTTCAGAAGTTTTTGGTGTGTAGATTGTATCGTTGATACGTACAAAAACGTTCATCGTACCACTTTCTTCGAAATATTCGTGTGTTGCGTCATCTGTCCAGATTACTTGGTCATAACCTTCATCAATTGCTAATTGCGTTGGATAAAAAGATGCTGCATAATTACCAGCTGCTTTTGCAAAACCAACACCTCCGTTAGCTGAACGAGAATAATAATCTGAAATCTTTACAGATACTGGCGCAGAATAATAACTCTTAGCCGGCGTTGCAACAATCGCAAACATATATTTGTTAGACACTCTAGCTTTTAAAACTTCTTCCGTTGCAAAAACTACTGGACGAATGTATAATGACATCCCTTCTCCTTTCGGGATCCATTCTCTATCGATATCAACCAAAGCATTAAGCCCGTCGATAAAAGCTTCTCTTGGGATTTCTGGAATCGCAAGACGCTTTGCTGACTTATTAATTCTTTCAAAATTCTTTTCAGGACGGAATAAGAAGACATCATCGTTTTCGTCTTTGTAAGCCTTCATTCCTTCGAAACAAGCTTGCCCGTAGTTAACCCCCATCATCGCTGGCGTGAAAGGAAGTGGTCCGTAAGGAACTAATTTAACATCACCCCATTTTCCGTTTTCGTACTCACAAATAATCATGTGATCGATAAAAGTATCTCCGAACGAAAAGTTATTAGGATCAAAAGTAGGTAGCTTAGAATTTTCTGTCTTTTGAATTATCATTTTTGAAATTTTTTATGTAGTCTTACAAATATATAATAATTTTTTAAATCTCAAAAATTAAGTTTATATTTGAAAAAAAAGAATATGAATCGCGAAATTATCACGACTCTAGATGGAAGTAAAACACTATATATCAAAGACTTAAACGAAACCTACCATTCGCACAACGGGGCTTTACAAGAAGCAGAACATGTATTTATCAAAAATGGATTAATAAAAATAAATCGTTACCAATTTAACATTCTTGAACTAGGATTTGGGACAGGTCTTAACGTTTTAGTAACAATTAATGCATTATTACGAAATGACAAAAATCATATAATTCACTACTTTGGTATCGAAAAATATCCCATTTCCAATGACGAACTTCTTGCCTTAGATTATGCAAAACTTTTTGACAATCTCGAAATTTCTGAAATTGAAAAAAAAATTCATGCGGCTAATTGGGGTGAAGCAACGGAAATTATCCCAAACTTTTTTTTAACAAAGATAAAAGCAGATTTCTTCGATATTAAAAACTTGGAACTACCAAAAATTGACTTGGTATACTTCGATTGTTTTGGTGCGAAAGTGCAACCAGATCTTTGGGAAAAACCTCTTATCGAAATCGTTGCTAACACCATGAATCCAGATGGACTTCTAACAACATATTCTTCTAAAGGTAGTCTGAAACGCGCTTTAAAAGAATTAAACTTTGATGTAGAAAAACTAGCCGGCCCTCCCGGAAAGCGCGAAATGATCAATGCTAGAAAACTTTAGTCAATTATTTAATTCAAATTTTCAAAATTTTATTTTAAATAAAAGACCTATATTTATAAAAGAAAAATTTAACAATGATAGATAAGATTAACCTTCGCGTGTACGGAATCTGTATAAAAAATCAGTCGGTATTGGCTCTACATGAAGAATATGCTGGCGAACATCTTCTTAAACTTCCTGGCGGTGGATTAGAATTCGGTGAAAGTGTTATCGAATGTTTAAAAAGAGAATTCAATGAAGAATTAAATCTTGACATCAAGGTTGTAAGTCACTTTTACACACAAGAAGATTTTTTGGTATCGAGATTTCGAGATAATGAGCAATTAATGACTATATATTATCTGTGCGAAATCATCAATGAGGAAGATATGTTGATTATTGACCCTTGCATCGAGACAGCAGAATGGGTTCACTTGGACCAAGAAAACCCATTTCCACTACCAATCGACAATATTGTTTTTGAAAAATTAAAACAACAATATCTATAAATAACTAATAACTATTTTCCTATTTTAAAATCTTGATAACCTGGATAAGGTTCTAGATAACCATAATTCCAATTACTTATCAAAAGGCTTTCGATAAAATTATCTTCACGATATTTATGCGGATCATAAGGTGTTTTTAAACTTACATCTGCCATATTTCCCTTAACATTCCACCAAAAAGCACTCCAACCACCGCGTAGCTCACGGATAATTTCGTATACCGTTTTGCCAGTAGCACGATTCATCAATTTTGCAAAAACCTGACCTTCTGTTGTTGTCAAATCGCGTAATTGCTTTTCATATTCGTTCGCCAATTCTTCTTGACGTTTTTTAATATACTTAGCTTTCGACCTTTCGTCCATTGTAGCCGTTTCATTCACTAAGCCTCGATATTGTTCAAGTGCATGTACAAATAAAGGATATACCCGGTTTAACTTTTTATTTAGAAAAAAATAAAAATTACGATCTAACTGGTTATTAAATTTTGGATTAGCTCTTATCAACAACTCATCCATTACAATCACTTGCTCCCCATTGATATCATAGATTTTAGCTTTTTGAACTTCATCATAATAATACCAATTCCCGAACTCATCTTTTTTTAGTTTGTCTTTTGGCATTTCGCTTAGCGCTTTAGGAACCTGATTAAGATCAGAATCATTTTGAGCCATTGCAAAAGCGCCTACAAAGATGCTTAAAACTAAAAATAACTTATAAAATTTCATTACTTTTACCTCACAATTGGAGTTTGTCAATTATCAAAAATCATTCCTATTATGAAATTTGAAAAAAAATCATTAAAATTTTTACAAGAATATCTTAATGTAGCCTCTCCTACTGGCTACGAACACGCTGGACAAAAAATCTGGACAGACTATATCAAGAACTATGTCGATAAGATAGAATACGATCATTACGGAACCGCTTATGGCATTATAAATCCCGAAGCCGACTTCAAAGTAGTGATTGAAGCGCATGCCGACGAAATCAGCTGGTATGTTAATTATATTACAGATGATGGTTTAATATATGTTATCAGAAATGGTGGATCAGACCAAACCATCGCTCCTTCCAAAGTGGTAAATATCCATGGTGAAAAGGGCTTAGTGAAAGGCGTTTTCGGTTGGCCAGCAATCCATACCAGAAGTGCTAATCAAAACGAACCAACACCAAAAATCGAAAATATCTTTATCGATTGCGGCGCAACAACCAAACAAGAAGTTGAAGATTTGGGAATATATGTTGGTTGTATGATCACTTATCCAGATGAGTTTTTTGAATTAAATGACCGTTATTTTGTTTGTCGTGCTTTAGACAACAGAATCGGTGGTTTTATGATTGCCGAAGTTGCACGTCTTTTAAAAGAGAACAAAAAGAAACTTCCTTTTGGACTTTACATCACCAATTCGGTGCAAGAAGAAGTTGGTCTTTATGGTGCACAAATGATTGCCGACACCATCAAACCAAATATCGCGATTGTCACAGATGTTACGCACGATACGACCACACCGATGATCGATAAGAAAAAAGAGGGTGACCAAAAATGTGGCGATGGACCTGTTGTTTTCTTTGCGCCAAGTGTTCATCACACGATTAGAGAATTGATTGTTGACGCAGCAAAAAGCAAGAAAATCCCTTTCCAACGCGCAGCAGCAAGTCGTGCAACAGGAACAGATACTGATGCTTTCGCACATTCTAATGGTGGCGTACCAAGCGCATTAATTTCTTTGCCTTTGCGTTATATGCACACGACGGTAGAAATGGTTTCTAAAGAAGATGTTAGCAATGTTATTAAATTAATATACGAAAGCCTTCTGAAAATAAAACCAGACATGAATCTAAAATATCATTAAATAAAATCTAAAACTTAAAAAGTAAATCTAATTTGTAAAAATGAAAAATAAATTAATCGCACCATCGCTTTTATCAGCAGATTTTGGAAACCTGCAACGCGACATCGAAATGCTAAATGAAAGCCAAGCAGATTGGTTACACGTTGACGTGATGGATGGTCGCTTTGTACCAAACATTTCTTTTGGTTTTCCTGTGATGAAAACCGTGCAAGCACACGCAAAGAAATTTGTTGACGTTCATTTAATGATTGTTGAACCAGAAAAATATGTGGACGAGTTCATCAACATGGGCGCAGACTTGGTTTCTGTACATTTGGAAGCTTGCACGCATCTTCATCGCGTGATTAATCAAATCCAAGATAAAGGCGCAAAAGCGGGAGTTGTACTTAATCCAGCTACGCCAGTTATTTTGTTGGAAGACATTATCAAAGAAGTTGATTTGGTTTTAATAATGAGTGTAAACCCAGGCTTTGGAGGACAAAAATTCATTGAAAACACTTATAAAAAAGTGAAAGAAACCAAAGACATGATTTTGGATAACAACTCAACAGCATTAATCCAAGTTGATGGCGGTGTTAATCTAGACAACGCTTCTAAGTTATTTGACGCTGGCGCAGATGTTTTGGTTGCGGGTAACGCCGTTTTCGCTTCCGAAAATCCAGCAAAAACCATCGAACTTTTAAAACTTTAATTTTAATTAAAGTTCTAAACAATAAAAAGCGACATCCAAAAGGTGTCGCTTTTATTTTTCTTTAAAAAATTTCTTAGAAAATTTCTCTTCCAGAAAAATGGAATTGCGCTTCGATTAAAGCATTCTCATCAGAGTCTGAACCGTGTACAGCATTTTCTCCAACGCTTCTTGCAAACATTTTTCTGATCGTACCTTCCGCAGCATCAGCAGGGTTAGTAGCACCGATTAATGTTCTGAAATCTTCCACAGCATTATCTTTTTCCAAAACTGCAGCAACGATTGGTCCAGAAGACATAAAATCTACCAACTCACCGTAGAAAGGTCTTTCTGAGTGAACTTCGTAGAATTTCTTAGCGTCAGCTATTGTAAGCTGAGTAAGTTTTAAAGCTTTGATCTTGAATCCTGCTTCTGCAATTTTCCCTAAAATAGCACCAATATGTCCATCTGCAACCGCATCTGGCTTAATCATGGTGAATGTAATTTTTCCTGACATTGATTTTTTAATTATATACTATGCAAATTTACAATTTTTTATATATATTTGTCACTGAATTTCTCAATAAGAGATAGTAATAATTTTTGGCACACAGTTTGCTACTATTATTATGATTCTCATGTTTAATTTGAGTTTTCATGGTTATTAGTTTTTACCCAGCTTCGGCTGGGTTTTTTGTTTTATAATAATTAGCCTGGAAAACCGCATCAACACGACAAAAATTCTTTGGGCGCCATTTCCAGCTGTCACTAGTCGCTTTTTTTAGTATGGCTAATTCTAGGAGGCTACTGAGCGGAGTCGAAGTACCAAAGCCATCTCAAAAAGGAGCTCCAACATGCCGTTCCATCTGGGCCGCAACAATCTGCTGGTTTTATTGCGTTTTACTTCATAATAAAAAAAGGCTTTCAGGGTTTTAAACCCTGAAAGCCTTTTCCAATTTTCTTCTCAACAGAAAAAAATGTTATAAAATTTATTTTACTTGTTGTTCTTCCGCTTCTTCCATCAATTTTAGATAATTGATATAGCGACTGCCTTCGATTACGTCATTTTCGACGGCATCTAGAACAGCGCATTTAGGTTCATTAATATGTAGACAGTTATGAAACTTACAATTCTGCGACATTCTAAAAATCTCTGGAAAATAATGTTGAATCTCCTCTTTTTCAACATCAATAAGTGCAAACTCTCTAACGCCAGGCGTGTCAATCACACTTCCTCCAAAATTCCAAAAGTGCATTTGTGCAAAAGTTGTCGTGTGTTTTCCTTTAAGATGAACATCCGATATTTCGCCCGTTTTAATGTTAAGGTCAGGTTGTAAGGCATTCACCAAAGTTGACTTTCCACTTCCCGAATGACCGAAAAACAAAGACGTTTTACCTTTAATAAAGTCTTTTAAAGCTTCAAGATTAAGATGTGCATAAGAAGAAATTTCAAGGCTATCATAACCAATTTCAGCATAGATAGCTTGCATCTCGTTTAAGATTTCCAACTCCTCATCAGAAAGAACATCGACTTTATTAAATAAAATTAATGGTTTTATATCATAAGATTCACAACACGCCAAAAAGCGATCTAAGAATCCTAAAGAAGTCTCAGGATGTTTTAGCGTAAAAATAATACAAGCCAAATCCATATTAGAAGCGATAATATGCGCTTCTTTAGAAAGATTAACCGACTTGCGAATAATGTAATTCTTGCGAGGAAAGATTTTAGTAATCCACGCAATATCATCTTGCTCCAAAGTAAATTCCACCGAATCGCCCACTGCCAAAGGATTTGTCAATCTGCTTTTTATCAGTTTGAATTTTCCTCTGATGCGTGCTTCATAGATTTTTTTCTCAGATTCTTCCAAAACCTGATACCAACTTCCTGTGGATTTAATGACGATTCCTTGCATTAATTTTAAATAAAAAACTTCACTTTTAGAACGTTGACAAAGCTAAGGATTTCTAATCGCTCTCGCAAAATCAACATCATAGAAGTGAAGTTTAAAAATTGACGTCAAAAACGTTTATTTATTAATCATAATTTTATTCTGAACTTCAATCGATTCTTCATGTATCGCTTTGAAAACTTTTTCGATAAACTCATGGCTCATCCCAGATTCATTAGCTTTTTGAGCGGCATAATCTGCAATAATTCTCCAACGTTCTGGCTGGAAAATCGCAATGTTATTCTCTTTTTTCAAAGTTCCGATTTTCTCAGAAATTTTCATACGTTGCGACAACAACTCAATCAATTGGAAATCCAAATCACTAATCAAAGTTCTATGTTTTCCCATCTCGTCTTCGTAACCAGAAATATCAGATTTACGAATCTGGATACTGTTAATCATATCCGCCAAAACTTCTGGTGTAATCTGTTGCGAAGCATCACTCCACGCTTCATCAGGATTGCAGTGGCTTTCAATAATCGCACCTTCGTAACCAACATTGAAAGCTTCTTGTGTAACGCCCGCCAATCCAGTTCTGTTTCCGCAAATATGCGACGGATCGATAAACATAGGGATATTCGGGAATTGATGTTTGAAGTCTAAAGCAATTTGCCAGTTCGGGATATTACGGTATTTTGTCTTTTGGTAAGTTGAGAAACCGCGGTGGATAACACCTAAATTTTTAACATCTTGACCTAAAAGTCTTTCTAATGCACCAATCCACAAAGCCAAATCTGGATTCACTGGATTTTTAACCAAAACTGGCTTATCAATACCACGAAGTGCTTGCGCAATTTCCTGAACCGTGAAAGGGTTAACTGTTGAACGTGCGCCAATCCAAAGGACATCGACATCCGCTTCTAAAGCTGCAAAAACGTGATGTGCATTTGCCACTTCCGTCGCCGTTTTGAAACCGTATTCTTCTTTCACTTTTTTAAGCCAATTAAGACCGATAACGCCAACACCTTCGAAGCCGTTTGGCTTGGTACGAGGTTTCCAAATCCCAGCACGGAATACAGAGACATCAGCGTCACTTTCTTTAAGTCTTTTAGCGGTTTCTAACATTTGGCTTTCACTTTCTGCAGAGCAAGGACCTGCAATAATGACAGGTTTTTCGAAGCCTTTTATCCAATTATTTTCTAGTTCGTTTAAGTTCATTTTATCTAAATATTTGCTGAGTTAATACACGTGTTAATCTGTTATAAATGAGGATTTATAATTCTTTTCCAAAAAAATGTCGTTTAAAAAAAATCTTAAATGATTACAGAAATGCGAAAAACGCACTTTTTTTGAGAAAGAAATTTAGTTAGCTGTACCAATAATATCGGTAAGAACTTTCAAAATTTCTAAAATAATAAGCACCAAAAAAGCTAAATAATCCACCAAAAGTAAAGGCAGATTCTAAAGTTGTTGAATATGGAAATTGGTTTGATTCCATTGATAATTCCTTTATTACAAAGGTTTTACTAGCTATTTTTGATTAAATAATCTACCACACTTGGGCAGAAATACAAGACAAAGGTAAAACTTTATGGCAAATACAAAGTATTTTTTTTCATTTTTTTTAAATAAATGAAATTTGGATAAAAATTTTAAGTCAAATCAAAACGCATCAAATCGTTAAGATCCTTTAGAACAGGATTAATCTCAGCGAACTTTTCGAATAATTTTTTCTTAGTCATCACTTCCTGAACAATCGTTTTATCTTCTTTAAAGTGAAGTTTTATTCCATAATTTTTTACTTTATGTTTAAAATGATTCACAAATTCTCCAGCAACTTTATCGAATTCTGCTTTCGCAGTTGATGACGAAAACAACACTTCAATCTGGTCTTCGTGGGTTTTTGTCAGTCTAAAATTGTTAATCGCATTGTAAGCGACCGAATCTATTTTCGATAATTTAAGAAGGAAAGCCTTCCACTCTCTTTCGACATCAGGTTGCGAAAAGTGCTCTTTTGGTAAGTCTTCTTCAGCAGGAGCAAAAAGCTCTTCCGTCTCCTCTTTTTTGTTCATAAACGCATTAATGCTGAACTCAGAAGGTTTTGCTTGTTGTTGCAAAGGTTTTGATGCTTTTTCAACTTTTGGACGTTCTTCAGGAAAAGTAGGCGCAGATTTTTTAACCTCAGTTTGTACTTTATTTTGAGGAACTTGTGGCGTCGAAGTCGTTGGTGTTTTAAGATTAGCTTGAAGAAGTGGCGCTAATATTAAGAACTTTTTTTTTTAGCTTCCAAGCCAGCTGTAAGACTCGAAAGTTGCATCAAAGCAATCTCGACAGTCAAACGTGGATTTTTAGAATTTTTATAATTAATATCCGCAAAGTTGCAAATTTCGATGGCGTCGATTAATTGTTGTGCCATCCATTTTTGACTTTGGTCAAAGAATTTTTGTTTGGTCTTCTCCCCAACTTCGATTAATGCTAAAGTTTGAGGATTTTGCGACATCATCAAATCACGGAAATGGCTTCCCAATCCAGCGATAAAAACATGTGGATCGAATCCTTTTTTAACAATGGTATCAAAAGCGGTTAACACTTCCGGAATTTTATTTTCTTTTGCTAAGTCAACAATGTTAAGATATTGGTCGTAGTCAAGGATATTAAGAACTTCCGCCGCTTTTTCTAAAGTAATATTCTTTTGAGAAAACGTTGACAATCTATCAAAAATCGATAAAGCGTCACGCAAAGCACCATCCGCTTTCTGCGCAACCATATAAAGTGCGTCGTCTTCGTAAGTTACACCTTCTTTGTCAGCGATTTTTCTAAGATGATCTTGGATGTCCTCAATGGTGATTCTTTTGAAGTCGTAAATCTGACAACGTGACAAAATTGTCGGAATAATCTTATGTTTTTCCGTTGTTGCTAAAATGAAAATTGCGTGTGCAGGCGGTTCTTCCAAAGTTTTAAGAAAAGCATTGAAAGCAGCCGTTGACAACATGTGAACCTCGTCAATAATATAGACTTTGAACTTCCCAACTTGTGGTGCGAATCGCACTTGATCCGTTAATTCTCGAATATCATCTACCGAGTTGTTAGATGCAGCATCGAGCTCATAGATATTTAAAGCAAAACCATCGTCATCGCTAGCACCAGATTTTTCGTTAATTTTTCTTGCCAGAATTCTCGCACAAGTCGTTTTACCAACACCACGAGGTCCACAAAACAACAATGCCTGAGCTAATTGATTTTCATCAATTGCATGCTCCAAAGTATCTGTAATGTGAGATTGGCCAACAACGGTATCAAACTCTTGAGGACGGTATTTTCTAGCTGAAACAACGAAATTTTCCATTGCTCAAAAATAGGGAATATATTTGAATTTTAAAATCTTTATCCAATTTTTAACCTCAGAGTCTTTTTTAAATTTTAACGGAGTTCTTTAATGCTACTACAAAAAATATCTGCTTAATTTTCAGGCTCCGTTAAGGCAATTTTTAATTTGATATATTTTATTTAGCCCGTTAAATCTTCATGTATCAAACGAAAAATTCATATCAAATTAGCTCTGAAAATTTTAGCAATAAAATTTAAACAGACTCTAAACAAAAAAGCCGACTTTCGTCGACTTTCTCTTCCAAAACTACTAACTATAATGTTGTCACGCGGACATCAATTCTTCGATTTTTGGCTTTACAATCTGGTGTATCATTCGCTTCACATACTGGATGCTCTTGTCCATAACCTTCAGTTTCGATACGGTCGCCAGCGATTCCGGACTCTGTCATTTTTAGTTTTGCAGCGTCTGCTCTTTCTAAAGATAATTTTTTATTTCCTTCGACATCGCCTGTATTATCGGTATAACCACCGAGTTTTACTTTTAAATCAGGAAAATCTTTCATAATCGCAATTAAGTTATCAAGTTGCGATGCCGACGAAGCTTTCAAATTACTTTTTCCCGATTCGAAATAAAGATTTTCAATTGTAAACCAAGCCGTTTTATCAACCAAACAAGCATCTTTTACTTTAAGTTTTTTATACAAATTATAAAGTTAGCTATTTGCACCAAGATTAATTTCTTGACCAGAATTTAATGTCACTTTTTCCAAATCTCCAAGTTCGTAAACGAAGTCGCCATCAGCATTTACTGTTCCTAAAACAAATGGTTTTTCTTCAATAATTTCAATTTTTTGTTCAGAACCAGAAATCATTTTAGAATTGAGGTTTTCAATCTTTTCTAAACGTTCTTTAATAATTTTATCACCAAACATATTTGCCAATGTTGGTGCAATCACCAAAGAAACGATGGACATTAATTTAATTAAAATATTCATTGATGGCCCAGAAGTATCTTTAAATGGATCACCAACTGTATCGCCAGTCACTGAGGCTTTGTGCAGATCCGAACCTTTATAATAAGTTTCACCATTAACGACAACACCTTTTTCAAAAGATTTTTTAGCATTATCCCAAGCGCCACCAGCATTATTTTGGAACATTCCTAAAAGAACGCCACTCACAGTTGCACCTGCTAAAAATCCGCCCAAAACTTCGGGACCAAAAGCAAAACCAATAATTAAAGGAGATAAAATTGCAATTGCACCTGGTGGCATCATTTTTTTAATCGAAGCATCAGTAGAAATTGCTACGCATTTTTCATATTCTGGTTTTGCTTTACCTTCCAAAATGCCTGGTATCTCACGGAATTGTCGTCGAACTTCCTCAACCATCGCCATCGCCGCTTTACCAACTGCTGTAATCGCCAAAGACGAAAATATAAACGGAATCATCGCGCCTACAAATAATCCCGCCAAAACATCAGCACGATAAATATCGATACCATCAATACCTGCAATCCCAACAAAAGCCGCAAATAACGCCAAAGCCGTCAACGCCGCCGACGCAATCGCAAAACCCTTACCAGTCGCAGCTGTGGTATTACCGACCGCATCTAGAATATCAGTTTTCTCACGAACTTCACTAGGAAGCTCGCTCATTTCTGCAATTCCACCAGCGTTATCAGCGATTGGTCCAAAGGCATCAATCGCCAATTGCATCGCCGTCGTCGCCATCATCCCCGCTGCGGCAATCGCAACACCATAAAGTCCAGCGCACAAATAGGATCCATAAATTCCTCCAGCTAAAACTAAAATCGGAAGCATCGTAGATTCCATACCGACAGAGATTCCGCCAATAATATTAGTTGCGTGACCTGTACTTGATTGTCGAACAATGCTTTTAACAGGACGTTTGTCCATTGCTGTATAATATTCTGTAATGATACTCATAAGTGTACCGACAACCAAACCAACGATAATTGCTCCGAAAACGCCATTTCGAGTAAAGTCAAAACCGCGAAGTATCATTTTTTCTGGTAAAATATATTGAACTAAAAAGTAGCAAGCAATTGCTGTGATAACAATACTTCCCCAGTTACCCAAGTTAAGCGCATTCTGAACTTTAGAAGGATTAAGCCCTGCAGAATCACTTATTTTAACAAAGAAAGTTCCGAAGATTGAGAAAAGAATACCAAGACCTGCAATTAACATTGGTAAAAGAATTGGCGCAAAACCACCAAACTGATCGACAGATAAAGTTTCTCTTCCCAAAACCATTGTCGCTAAAACCGTTGCGACATAAGAACCAAACAAATCGGCTCCCATCCCAGCAACATCACCAACATTATCACCAACATTATCGGCAATAGTCGCAGGATTTCGAGGATCATCTTCAGGAATACCCGCTTCTACTTTACCCACCAAATCGGCACCAACATCGGCAGCTTTTGTATAAATACCGCCACCAACACGAGCAAACAACGCAATAGATTCTGCTCCCAACGAAAAACCAGTAAGCACTTCGATAGCGCGTTCCATCTCGTGAGAATTGACCAGTGCATCTGGCGCAATCAAATGTTTAATAATAAGATACAATGAACCAAGACCTAAAACCGCTAAACCAGCAACGCCCATTCCCATGACCGAACCGCCTGTGAAAGAAACTTTTAGTGCTTTAGAAAGACTTGTTTTGGCAGCTTCCGCTGTTCTAACATTGGCTTTGGTTGCGATTTTCATACCGATAAAACCAGCTAAAGCGCTGAAAACCGCACCAATAACGAAAGCTAAACCGATTGACCAATGCGAATTAGAATTCGAAAAACCCATAAAGCCAAGTAATAAGGCGACAATAATGACAAAATAAGTGAGAACTTTGTATTCTGCGGTTAAAAAAGCCATCGCACCGTCGGCGATGTAACCACTAATTTCTTTCATTCGGTCATTGCCTGCAGGTTGCCTGCTAACCCAATTACTCTGAAAAAAAGTATACAATAAGCCGACTACTCCAAATAGAGGAACTAAATAAAATAAATCCATAGTTTATTGTTTTAATATTAAAAATATGATTGGTTTGATAAATATATAAAAAATACCAAATACTAAAGCAAAAACAATAATTTGGAAATTTATTTAAAATCTTATTGAATTTTAAAAATGAATCTGTATTAAAATTTAATCAAAATCCATTAAAAACAAAAAGAGCAGACAAAATGCCTACTCTTCTATAAATATTGAAATTTTATTTTAAAAATTATCCACCGTAATTTTTAGCATAATCTTTTTGAGAAGCTACAATAACTTCTTTTGCATGATCTGCACCGTAGATCTCATCGATTCTACAATTTGCAGGTTCGAAAGGTAAGTTTTTGTAAGTCAAAAAGTAATGTTGTAATCTAGAAACCTCAGCTTTTGGAAGTTCTGAAATATCGCGAATATGACCGTAAACTTGATCGTCAACTAACACAGAAATAATCTTGTCGTCAGCTTCTCCTTTGTCAATCATTTTGAAACCTCCGATTGGAATAGCATCCATCAAAAGTCCACCAGAATGGATGTTGTGAGAGCTCAACACCAAAATATCCAATGGATCGTGATCACCTTCTGTAACGTCTGTAGAACCTCTTTCGATAGCTAATTTTTTAACTTCTTCATCACAATAAGTTCTTGGTACAAAACCGTAAACCGCAGGGATAATGTTAGAAAATTTTTGAGGACGGTCCACTTTAAGGAAACCAGTTTCTTTATCTACTTCGTATTTGATCGTGTCAGAAGGTACGATTTCTACAAAAACCGTTACTACGTTTGGCGCATCTGGTCCAACAGCAATTCCGTGCCAAGGATGCGATTTAAAATTTGGAATCATAATTTTATTAAACTATTTATCTTTAAATTAATTTATTAACATCATTTCTTAAGCCATCGATGCTTTCGCTGATATAGTCTTCATCATTAACATAATTCATCAAGAATACAGTTTTGAAATCCTCGAGTTTTGAGTCCTCGCTGAGATTTTCGTATGTCTTATGAAGTAGCTGGATGACATTATTTTTAGAAGTCAAAATATTGTCCCACGAGGTTTGGCTAACATACAATTGTTGTGATGCATTATACTCAAACTCTTCGTTAATACTTTTTTCAACTAAAAATAAAAACTCATGAACGGCTAGGTTTTTATCAAATTTCATGACAAGATTCGAAGGTTTTAATCGCTCTAAAAAAAGCGTCATTCTTTCGTATGCTTGTAATTTAATATCGTTATTCGATTTCCCCGAGATCAGTTGTAGTTCCTTCTTCTTAAGGTCAAGAAAGCCATAGACAAACTGTTTTGCGAACACCAAAAAAGGTATAGCAATCAAGATTGTAACGGCATAAGGAAAATAATCTGAGTCGAACATTTTTTATTTTAAATGAGGTTGCAAAATTAATAATAATTATGCTTGTTCTTACTAAAATATTTAATAAAAGTTATTTGCTTTACAAAAGCTTAATATAAATTAGAAAATTCTAGGAAAACAATTTGAAAAAAGCCTTTTGAATAACTTTAGATTTAGGATTCGAAAAACTATGGTAAGGCTTTAGTTCTGGGCGAAATCCACGGAAAAACTCTTCAACATTTGGAAGCTCACTCCCTTCAAAATCGAAGATTCTATGTTCGACATTTAATCTTATAGCGTCGTCTATCAAAACGCAAGCACCACTAAGTTTAACAAATTCTTTATCATTAAACGTCCCCAAAAGTATCGCCGAAAAGTCATCTTCGTACATGGCGATCATATTAATCCATTTGTTATGGTATTTAAAACCATAAAACTTAACGAAATTTAATTTATGAAATTTCTCAAAACGTAAAATAAACTCATCCAAATCTTGGCCTTCAACACCAGTACTATTATTTTGAATAAAATTTTTGATTTCGGAAAAATCAGTGACCAAAATACGTTCGGAATTTTCCAAAACTTCTTGATCTAATCGTAATTTACGTTTTCTTTTTGGTGAATACTTTTGTCGAATTTCCTCATAATTACCTACAGGAATTAAGAAATTCTTCCTTGAAACTAAATGAGTTTTTAAAATATTGACATCATTAAAAGCATAATACCAGACCGCATAATACTTACACAAAGCATCATAAAATTTTTGATTAGCATCAGCATCATCAATCTTTGAAAATACACCAAGTTGTTGACAAAGTTTAGGAAGAATCACGAATTGCAATCCCATTTTTTTTTGTAGCGGCACTGGCATAACTGCTTCGTAATCACCTTTTACAAGGATTTCCCAGTTGCCTTTACCAGCTACGACATCAAGATAATGTGGATAAGCATAACTTTTCCGTTGTACTGAAGTGTTTAAACATTTTTTATAGTTTTCAAAATCAATATCTTGATATTTTACTTTTCTAATCATATCTACAGCATATTTTCGTCCGCAAAACTGAAATAAGATTTTTGCGAAAGAATCAAATGATCTAGCAGTTCAATTTTTAATAATTTTCCTGCTTCTTTTATTTCTTTGGTTATTTTAATATCCTCGGCACTAGGTTTTAGACTTCCTGACGGATGATTGTGCGCTACAATAATACTGGTTGCAACGTGTTCTAATGCTGAACGAAACAACAATCGAATATCGACAACAGCTTGCGCGATGCCACCTTGCGACAAGCAAGATTTATGTATAATTTTATTACTTTGATTTAAAAATAAAACCCAAAACTCCTCATGTCTTAATTCCGAAAGAAAGACTTTAAAAACTTTGTAGGCATCATTACTAGAACCAATTTGTATTTTATCAGGAACTTCTTGCAAAGTTTTACGATTTCCGATTTCTAAAGCTGTTGCAATAGAAATTGCTTTTGCTTCGCCAACACCTTTAAATTTCATCAAATCCTGAATAGATAAAAGACTCAATTGATGCCAATTGTTATCGACAGTTTCCAAAATACGTCGCGCTAATTCTACAGCAGATTCCTCACGGTTGCCACTTCCCATAATAATGGCAAGCAACTCCGAGTCCGACAACGCATTTTTACCTTTTAGTAAAAATTTTTCGCGCGGACGATCATCTTCAGCTAAGAATTTGATACTCATTTTTTGAATTAATTATAAGCTAACAGAATAATTCTCTTCGACGAATTGTCAATATACTTTTCTACTAATTTAAAAAAATTATCAGACAACATCGGACATCCCACAATAAGACAAATTGGATCAGTTTGTTCTTTATCTGGCACACATTTTAATTTGTGCAAAACAATAGCACGATCAAATGCATTGCTGTTAGAATCGTCCAAACCATACAATCTGTAAGACTTTCCACAATCGCCTACATAACTTTCGCCAACAACATTTTTACCAAGTGACGAACGATAAAAACCTTCTACATCACTGAATTTCAGAGACTTTTTTGTTTTTCCTTTGTCTGAACCAGAACCGTGAGCTACCAATCCTTTTTCAAGGATTTGATCATTTTTAAAATCGTAAACAAAAAAACGAAATTCTCCCGAAGCTTTAGTAAAATCAATTAAAAAAGCTAAATCTTGGTTGTAATTTGATGATTTTAGAAAGTTTTTTAATTCAATTACATTTTTGCTAGATGCTAAATCTGCGTTCGTTTGTCCTTTGCTTAAACCCGAACAAGAAAGCAATAACAGAAATACAAAAAATGTAAAAAAGGAACGCATGTTTTAATCTTAAACAATTAATCCATCCTTCATCACCAACTTTCTGTCGGTACTTTCAGCCAAAATCGTGTTATGGGTTACAATCACAAAAGTCTGATTGTATTTATCTCTTAAATCAAAAAATAATTGATGTAAATCGTCTGCATTTTTCGAGTCCAAATTACCCGTCGGCTCATCCGCATAGATGATTTTTGGAGAGTTAATCAAAGCTCTTGCAACCGCAGCTCTTTGCGCTTCTCCACCCGACAATTGTCCTGGTTTGTGATGCATTCTACTTTCGATATTAAGATCTTCAAAAATTGAAATCGCTTTATCTGTCGCTTCTTTCAAGTTTTTGTTTGCAATTCTCGCAGGAATCAAAACATTTTCTAAAGCTGTAAATTCTGGAAGCAATTGGTGAAACTGAAATACAAATCCAATATTTTGATTTCGGAATTTTGACAATTCTTTATCTTTCATATTTAAAAAAGATTGCCCATCCAAATCAATTGAAGTATCAAATTTATTGGGTGTAGAAGGCGTATCCAAAGTACCCAAAATCTGTAACAATGTCGATTTACCAGCACCTGATTCTCCAACAATAGAAACCACTTCACCGTGTTTGATATGGATATCAACACCGCGAAGTACCTCTAAACTTCCATAAAATTTATGAATATTTTTAGCTTTAATCATATTGCAATATAGGAATTAAATCTTCGTAAGTTTTGCGAATTTTAAAATTAAATTTTTCTCGCCCTCGTTCGCGAAATGAACTTTAGCTTTAATATTATTAGGATCTGTTCCGTCTAAGAAAATGACTTCTCCAACACCAAATCTATCATGTCTTACATGATCTCCAACTTGGATATCTTGCGACGATTGTCCTGATGGATTAATGATTCTGGCAGTTGCAACAGGTTTTAGATTTTTCGGAACCGCCTCCTCTTTTGGTGCAGAACCAATCGTACGTTTTGCTTCTTTCTTTTTAAAGAACGGTTTTTCGGAAGTTGGTGATTCATCAAAAATTGAAGAACTAAGTCCCGAACGGTTAATTGTACGGCGCTCCATCGCAGGATTAATAAATTCTAAAAACTCCGAATCGATTTCACTTAAGAAACGCGAAGGCTCAGCATCTGTAATTTTTCCCCATTGGAAACGCGAAATTGCATATGTGAAAAAGGCTTGCTTTTCGGCTCTTGTTAAAGCCACATAAAAAAGACGTCTCTCCTCCTCCAATTCTTCTCGTGAAGAACTACTCATAAAGCTTGGGAAAAGATTTTCTTCCAAACCAACCAAATGTACAACAGGGAATTCCAAACCTTTGGAAAGGTGAATCGTCATCAACGACACCATATCTTCCTCGTCATCGTTGCGTTGCGTATCTGTGGAAAGTGCAATGTTTTCTAGGAAATTAGACAAACTAGCATCACCATCTTCCAATTGCTGTTGCTCTTCCAAAAAACCCTGCATCGAGTTTAACAATTCTTGTACGTTTTCAACCCTCGAAATGCCTTCTGGCGTTTGGTCGTCTTTTAGAAGTTTGATTAATCCACTTCTCTTCGAAACTTCCATGGCAACATTATAAACATTATCTTGTTTTAACATCACTTGGAAAGCTTTAATCATCGACCAAAACTCTCCCAATTTATTAAGAACACCATTATTAAGTCCTAATCTTGGCGCATAAAAACCTAAATTACTCAGCAGTTCCGCAATCGAAATATTATTTTGATCAGCAAAAACAATCAATTTATTTTGTGTCGTTTCGCCGATGCCTCTTGCAGGATAATTGATAACCCGCAACAAAGCTTCGCTGTCATTTTCGTTAACTAAAAGTCGTAAATATCCAATTAAATCTTTAACCTCTTTACGTTGATAGAACGACAATCCGCCATACACACGATACGGAATATTTCGTTTTCTCAAAGCATCTTCGAAAGCACGTGTCTGCGAATTGGTACGATACAAAATCGCAAATTCTTCAAACTTTCGTTGCTCACGATTGCGGATTTCCCAAATATTAGATGCCACGAAATTCGCTTCATCAGCATCAGAAAGACTTCGATAGATTTTTATCTTTTCGCCTTCTTCATTTTCACTAAAAACGTTTTTCTTAAACTGTTGTAAGTTTTTAGAAATAACAACATTAGCAGCGTTGACGATATTTTGCGTCGAGCGGTAATTTTGTTCCAAAGAAACGGTATGCGCGTCAGGATAATCTTTTTTGAAATTTAAAATATTGTAAATATTCGCACCACGGAAAGAGTAAATCGACTGTGCATCATCACCAACAACACAAATATTTTCAAATTTTGAAGCTAATGCTTTGACAATCAAATACTGAGAATGGTTGGTATCTTGATACTCATCAACCAAAATATAACGAAAACGATCTTGATATTTAGCTAAAACTTCTGGAAATCTCGTCAACAACTCGTTGGTTCTTAACAACAAATCATCAAAATCCATCGCACCCGATCGGAAACAAGTGTCGACATATTTGCGATAAATTTCGCCCATCAATTTCATATTCGCACGTTCGTCAGCCTCGATTATTTCGGGATTATTGAAATATGCGTTAACTGTAATCAGGTTATTTTTGTATTGTGAAATTCGTCCCAGAACTTTTTTAGGTTTATAAATATCGGAGTCGATATTCATCTCTTTTAAAACCTTTTTCAGAACGTTAAGACTATCTTGTGTATCGTAAATCGTAAAGTTGGACGGAAAACCAAGATAATGCACTTCACTACGTAACAATCTTGCAAAAACCGAGTGAAAAGTTCCCATCCAGAGCGACCTTGCATCACTTTCGCCGACAACTTTTGCGATACGTTCTTTCATCTCGCGCGCCGCTTTGTTGGTAAAAGTCAAAGCTAAAATATTGAAAGGGTCAACACCATTTGTAATGAGGTGCGCGATGCGCATCGTCAGCACACGCGTCTTGCCAGAACCAGCGCCCGCCAAAACCATCAACGGCCCTTCTAATGTTGTAACTGCTTCGTATTGAGACTCATTTAATCCTTTCAAATAATCCATGTCGTATCCAAAATTTCGGATAACAAAATTAGGGAATTTTTATGGGATTAGTAAGTGACTGATGGGCTAATTCTTAAACTTAAAAACATAGATTCTAGATTTAAGATTTTGAAAATTTAGAAATCGAAGAATAAAGAATTATTTTATCATTTTTAATAAAACCTGTTCAGCTTCTGCTCGAACTTTTTCTTTTGAAAAATTAGAAAATAGATTTTTTTTATGACGTTTTAATTGTTCAAATTGTGACCAAACATCTTCTTTTTCGTTAAAAATAAAATCTAAGTCTGTTTGATAATTTGACGGAAAAACAGCTTGTTTTTCATATTTAATTGCATCACCGATATTACCTGTCATTTTAGAAATTCCATAAAATTCTGGAATGCTCAAAAATTCTGTTTCTTTTTGAACAGGACACCAAAGTACATCTGCTTTTTGCATCCAAACATCAAAATCAGTTTGCGAAACTTTCTCTTGAAAACTGATGATTTCAACTTTCGAATCTAAAATTGGTTTTAAATTATCAATCGCTTGTTGAATCTCAAAACTTGCTTTTCCAAGGAAAACAACTTCTACTTTACAAGTTGGATTTTTAAGATTTTTTAAACTTTCTAAAATATGAAAATAATCGCGACGACTTTGTGAAGCTGCTCCAGGAACCACAATTCTTAAAACCTCATCTCTATTTTCATCATTTAAAAATTGATTAAAAAATAGACCTACATATTCAAATCTCTCAGTAGAAAATGTTTTATCCAAAACCAAAAGACTTTGACCTTTTCGGTACAAAGATGGCGCAGATAACAGACTTTCTTTTAATAATAATTTTAATCGATAACGAAAATCTTTGATAAAAACAGATTTTAACAATTGACTTTTTGATGCTTTAGTAAAATTAAGATTGTGACAAATAATCGCTGAATTATACTTCGCTCGAAACGCTAAAAATGTATTGAAATAACGGTGCGCCGTCCCGATAATCACCAGATCATAATTTTGCTTTGATAGTTGATTCAAAATAATACTCGGCTCCGAAAGTTTAACAGAATTTGATTTAACATCAAACAATTTGTAAACTCTCTCCGACAAATAAAAATCAACATCAAAAATTTCGGAATCTTTAAAAAGTTCGTAAAAATTTTTTGCAATTTCGGCGTGCGTATCTAGTTCAATATAAGCGATTTTCTTCATCTTATTTTGATTTTAGATACTTTTTAAACATGGATTGCCATCGAAGTTGACGGATATAAAGAATCTCGTCGTTGGTCAAAACACGCTCTTGATTTTGTTTAAAATAAGATTTAATTGTAATAAAAAACTCAGATAAAGACTTGGATTTCATAGCTGATTTTGCAGATGAAATCGTCGCCAAAGGAATATCTAAACCAATATTGTAAAAATATTCACCAAGTTTTTCAGCTTTTTGTTTTTTGTATTTATAAGCAGTTGGACGAAGATGTTTCACCCACAAGTCCTTAATAGTTGCAACTTCCCAGCCTGATTTCTGCGCCAACATGACATCGATATTATCCCAACCCAGAACAGCGCGAAGTCCCTTCATTTCTTCGAAACATTCTTTGCGATAAGCCTTAATCGGACCGCGAACATGGTCTTTTGACGACAAATTTTCAAAAACCCAATCGCCTTTTTCGTTTTGAATATAAACCAAACCGCTCAACATTCCCAATTTGGGATTTTGTTCGAAACCTTGACTTATTTTAAAAAGATAATCTTGTGGAAAAACAATATCTGCATCGTATTTGCAAATAATATCTACATCGGATAAATCTTCGTATTGAAGACCTTTTTCGAAGGTTTGGACCACCTTCGCACCAGGTTGATGCTCGGATTTTTGAAGATTTTTAATCCAAAAATGAGGGTGTTTTAGTAAAAACTTTTTAACCAATTCTTGGGTAGAATCGGTAGAACCATCATTAACCACAACACAACGAAAATCCTGCAAACTCTGCTGAGCCAAAGACTCCAAACATCGCAAAATACAAACTTCCTCGTTGTGCGCGGGAATAATGATAAGAAATTTCAAAACTTATATTATTAAAAAGAATTCTGTTTAATCGAAATTTTAAACAATGATTCTGGCGTTTTTGGACTTTCAAAAGTTTTGGTTTTAAAATTCCCTTTTACAAAAACGGCACACATTGTATTTTGGACATGATATAGATGTTGATGAAATTCTGTCGGTAAGGCATCCAAAATAGCTTTGAAAACTTCATATCTAACTTTCTCCGGATTGTAGGCGTAATCGTGCCAAACAACAATTGTATTCTCGTGCATTAGATTCTCAAAAACCTTTTCTGTATCGTGTTTTACCATCTCGTAAGAATGATCGCCATCAATAAAAATAAGGTCAAATTTTTGATTCAAAGATTTAAAATCAAAAGTCTTGGTATTTGATTCTAGATGCTTTATATTTGGATTCTTTTTTGATAAAACGCCATGCAATTCGGCATATTTGGGATTCCAACCTAAATCCATCATTTCCTTTTTAGAGAGGTTAAGCGTATAGCAATTGTCAATGTTTTTGGCAACATTCCAAACACTTTCGCCACGCCATGTTCCGATCTCAAAATAGTTTTTCTTATTTGGAGACAAAGACTTAAGAAGCGCAATATCTGTTGGTAGAGAGCCCCCATCTAGCACAAACAAATCAACATCCGCATCCAAAGGAACACCTAACAATTCGTCAAAAGACAATAGTGGCAATGTCTTTAGATTAGGATATTTTTGAAAATGTTCTTGCTCGCGAACAGAATTCTCATCTAGTACAAGATTGAGCAAACTTGGTTCACTAATAATATTTTGGGTAGCTTTTACTAACTTTTTAAGTTTAGACATTATAATAAATTATGAGGCGTCAACATATTGGCAGGATCAAGAATAGCATCTAGTTTTTCTTGTGTTAAAATCTGATGTTCTAGCACCAAATCGTAAACACTTTTACCAGTTTCTAAAGCTTCTTGAGCAATTTTTGTTGAATTTTTGTAGCCAATATACGGATTTAAAGCAGTAACAATACCAATACTGTTTTTGACCATATTAAGGCAAACCTCTTTATTAGCGGTAATACCGACAATACATTTCTCACGAAGCGTATCTAAAGCGTTGCTCATAAAGTTGTTGCTTTCCATAATCGCGTGACAAAGTACAGGCTCCATCACGTTAAGTTGCAACTGTCCAGCTTCTGCTGCAAATGTTACTGTTAAATCGTTACCGATCACTTTATAACAAACCTGATTAACAACCTCTGGAATTACTGGGTTAACTTTACCTGGCATAATTGAAGATCCGGGTTGCATAGGTGGCAAATTAATTTCAAAAAATCCTGCTCTAGGCCCAGAAGCTAACAAACGAAGATCATTACAAATTTTCGACATTTTAACTGCTAGACGCTTCATCGCAGAAGAATAAATAACGTAAGATCCTGTATCAGGCGTAGCTTCCACCAAATTAGGCGCTGTTACCATCGGTATTCCTGTGATTTCGGCTAAGTTAAGAGCACAACGTTTTGCATACATTGGTGGCGCATTAAGTCCTGTACCAATCGCGGTTGCACCCATATTAATCTCAACAAAGAGAAGTGCGTTATTATTTAGTTTAGAAATATCTTCTTCAAGATTTGCTGCATAGGCTTCAAACTCTTGTCCCAAAGTCATCGGAACGGCATCTTGAAGTTGCGTTCTCCCCATTTTGATAACATCATTAAACTCTACACCTTTTGCGCGGAATGCGTCAATCGTTTTCATTAATTTTTGAACTAAAATCGCATTCATGTTATATAAAGCGATCTTAATAGCTGTAGGATATGCGTCGTTAGTAGATTGTGACAAATTGATATGATCATTTGGTGAACAGAATTGATAATCACCACGTGATTTTCCCATCATTTCTAAAACACGGTTAGCGATAACTTCGTTAGCATTCATGTTAACAGATGTACCTGCGCCACCTTGGATCATATCGATTGGGAATTGATCATCAAATTTACCTTCAACAACCTCATCACATGCTTTAACAATATATTGATAAAGTTCTTCATCAAGCAAACCAAGCTCATAATTGGTTCTAGCAGCACCTTTTTTAACATAACCTAAAGCTTTAATAAACTCAGGAAATTGCGATAATGTCTGTCCAGAAATTTTAAAATTATTAATAGCTCTTTGGGTTTGCACACCATAATAAGCCTGCGCTGGGACTTGTAGTTCTCCTAATAAATCACTTTCTATTCTATAGTCTGTCATACGATCAAATTAAAGTGGAAAGTTAAAATATTTTTGAAGAAGGGAAAAATTTTAAACTTTCTTTTTGTAGATTTTTTTTGAACTAAATTTTAAAGAAAAATGAACAAAAATTAATTCCACCAAAAAGACGATAAAAAAAGCCACTTCAACTATGAAGTGGCTTTTCCGTCGGGGCGGCAGGATTCGAACCTGCGACCTCCTGGTCCCAAACCAGGCGCGATGACCGGACTACGCTACGCCCCGAGGTCAACGAAACTTTAATAAAAAAACTCACAAACAAGTTGTGAGTTTTTTGTGAGCGCGACAGGATTCGAACCTGTGACCGTCTGCTTAGAAGGCAGATGCTCTATCCAGCTGAGCTACGCACCCTTCGAGAGATTACTCTCATTATTTTTAAAAAGTCGGGGCGGCAGGATTCGAACCTGCGACCTCCTGGTCCCAAACCAGGCGCGATGACCGGACTACGCTACGCCCCGAAATATAATATAAGTGCGGAGGGTGTGGGATTCGAACCCACGCGACCCTTTCGGGTCGACAGTTTAGCAAACTGCTCCGTTAACCACTCCGGCAACCCTCCTTACTTTTATTTAATTTTAATGATCGTTTAACTGCTGAATTGCGAGTGCAAATATAGAACACTTTTTAATATCTACCAAATTATTTTTGTAATTTTTTTTCATATTTTTGACCAAGTAAAACACAATAAAAGCCCCATGTATGCGTAATTCACTATATGTCATAGGATTAGGAATCACTTTAGTTTCTTGTGGTTCTCAAAATAATTCTAAAAAAGTTGCAGCAACGCCAAAGCCAGTTGCTAAAACTCAACCAACAACTCCAACTACACCAGTTGTAAAGCCACCTGTTAAACAAGAAGAAGCCGACTTCTACAAAGTGAACATTGCTGACATTACAAAGAATGACAATACCATTAGTTATGGATCAATTGTTGCTGCAAAACCTAATAATTATAAAGTTGTAAAGACATATTTTCCTGCAGTTGCACAAAATTTTCGTCAACGATATGTCATTTTACACTACACTGCTTTGGACAATGATAAGTCTGTATCTGTACTGACGCAACAATCTGTAAGTGCACATTATCTTGTAAACTCTTACGATGATAACGAAATTTATCTTTTAGTTGATGAAAATAAACGTGCTTATCACGCTGGTGTTAGCAATTGGAGAAATGATCAAAATCTTAACGACATCTCAATTGGTATTGAAATCGTAAATGGAGGCTGGGCAACGGATGCAATAGGAACAAAAAGTTTCCCTGGTTTTCCGGAAGAGCAAGTAAAAAAAGTTGCTAGCCTTGTTAAAGATATTGCAACACGTTACAACATCCCTCCTACTAACATCCTTGCACACTCCGACATTGCGCCAACTAGAAAACAAGATCCAGGACCTATGTTCCCTTGGAAAAAGTTGTATGATGAATACCAAGTTGGTATGTGGTATGATGATGCAACAAAAGCTACATTTTTGTCGACGATTACAGAAGAAGATTTTTTAGCACAATATAGCACACCGCAATTTATTTATAAAATACAAACAGCGTTAAATAAGTTCGGATACAAACTTGACAATACAACTGCTTGGGACAAGCAAACAAAGCAAACGATAGAAGCTTTTCAGTATCATTTTCGACCTGAAAAATCAGACGGAGTCTTAGACATGGAGACTTGGGCTATCTTACAAGCTTTAATGCAAAAATACCCTTCTAAATAGGTTTTAAAAGATAGCGTTTCGTTTCGAAATTTTGTTATTTTGTTATTTTTAAATAAAATAAGTCCAAATCAGGTTTGAGCTACGGATATTACGTATGTCCCGGTTCGGGGAGGCTACCTGTACCTGTGCGCCGTGATCGATCTTTACAGCAGATTCGTACTGTCCTGGAGTTTGAGTAACACGATGACTTCGGAATGGTGCAGGGACCCGCTGAACGAGGCCATAGAAAAGTATGGAAAACCCTAAATCATCAACACCGATCAAGGTGCACAGTTCACCTCGGAGTTGTTTACCACCTATGTGGAAAAATTGAAAACGGTGCACCTAAGCATGGACGGAAAAGGACGCGCGCTGGACAA
Organism: Soonwooa sp.; assembly: GCF_032062245.1. Taxonomy (NCBI): domain Bacteria; kingdom Pseudomonadati; phylum Bacteroidota; class Flavobacteriia; order Flavobacteriales; family Weeksellaceae; genus Soonwooa; species Soonwooa sp. The sequence goes on along the minus strand of NZ_DAMBQF010000031.1, from coordinate 3,268 downwards.
TATCTTCATCGAAAGGCTTTTGCGCAGTGTGAAATACGAAAACATCTATCTTTACGCCTACAGCGATGGCCGAGAATGCTACCGGGGACTGGCAAGATACTTCAGCTATTACAACCATAACAGGCGGCATCAAAGTTTAGAATATAGATTTCCGGCAGAAGTTTATCTCAACGAAAACGGCTCAACACCTCAAGAAATATAAAGTTTTCATTTCTTTATAGTTTGTTTGTTCGTCCGGGAAGCAATTTCCGGACGTTTTTTTGACAAATGTCAAAAGATATAAAAACCTGCGGTCGTACCTTTGAGTCATCATTAATCAAAAAAAAATTAATTATGAACACAACCGAAAATCACAGAAAAGTAAATCATCAACCTGATGCAAGCCAAACGCGTCTACAGAATTTACCCACCAACACAATGCCTTTTCCGGATCAGATTGGGAATTACCAAAGAAATATCGGACTTCCGGACGGCAAATTTAAGGACAGCAAAGTTTACATTGTCGGCAGCGGAATCGCCGGACTTTCTTCTGCCTATTATTTCATTCGCGACGGGCAAATTCCTGCCGAAAATATTACTTTTTTAGAGCAGCTCAATATTGAAGGCGGTTCTTTGGATGGCTCGGGAAACGCGGAAACAGGATACATCATTCGCGGCGGCCGTGAAATGGATTTTACCTACGAAAATTTCTGGGATATGTTTCAGGATATTCCCGCTTTGGAACTTCCCAAGCCTTATTCCGTGCTCGATGAATACCGAATTGTGAACGACAATGACCGCAACCATTCTAAGGCAAGGCTCATTCACAACAAAGGCGAAATAAAAGATTTCAGCAAATTCGGGCTCAATAAAAAAGATCAGTTGGCGGTGATGAAACTTTTGCTCGCGAAGAAAGAAAATTTGGACGATTTAACGATTGAAGATTGGTTTTCCGAAACCTTTTTGGAAAGTAATTTCTGGTGGTTTTGGCGCACCATGTTTGCCTTCGAAAACTGGCAGAGTTTACTGGAACTGAAACTGTATTTTCACCGTTTCCTTCACGCTATCGATGGTTTGAACGACCTTTCGTCGCTGGTTTTCCCAAAATACAACCAGTATGACACATTCGTAGTGCCTTTACGGAAACATTTACAGGAACTCGGCGTAAAAATTCAGTTTGGAACCGTGGTAAAAGACTTGGATATCGAAATCGCAGGCGATAAAAAAACCGTCAGAAACATTATCACGGAACAGAAAGGTTCTGAAGTGAAAATTGCCGTACGCGAAAATGATTTTGTAATCGTCACTACCGGATCTATGACGGAAGATACACGCTACGGCGACAATGTTACGGCGCCATTGGTAGATTTTACCATAGAAAATTCCGGCAAATCAAAAGGATGGACGGTTTGGAATAATCTGGCAAAACAATCTGAAGTGTTTGGCAAACCTGAAAAATTCAATTCCGATGTTTCCAAATCAGCGTGGATGTCGGCAACGCTCACCTGCAAACCGTCTGCTTTCGTGGAAAAACTGAAAGAGTATTCGGTGAACGATCCATATTCAGGCAAAACCGTTACAGGCGGTATTATTTCGATTACCGACAGCAATTGGGTGATGAGTTTTACCTGCAACAGACAGCCCCATTTCCCGAATCAGCCGGATGATGTTTTGGTAATCTGGGTGTATGCTTTACTGATGGACGAAAAGGGAAATTACGTTCAGAAAACAATGCCGGAATGCACCGGTAACGAGATTTTGGCAGAGTTGGCCTATCATTTAGGTATTGAAAATCAACTGGACAATATCATACAGAATACGATTGTGAAAACCTCTTATATGCCGTATATCACCTCGATGTTTTTACCGCGTGCCAAAGGTGACCGTCCACAGGTGGTTCCCGATGGTTGCGTGAATCTCGGACTTGTCGGACAGTTTGTGGAAACCAATAACGATGTGGTTTTTACAATGGAAAGTTCGGTGAGAACAGCGAGAATTGCGGTTTATGAACTTCTTGACAGCAACAAACAGGTACCTGATATCAATCCGCTGCAATACGACATCCGTCATTTGTTAAAAGCCGCCAATACTTTGAACGACGGCAAAGGTTTTCCGGGCAGCGGAATTCTGAATAAAGTTTTGAAGAATACCTATTTCGAGCATATTCTGCCGGAAATTTCGCACGACGAACACGATGGTTTTTTCGCGCAGCAGTGGGACAAACTGAAAGGTCTCTTTGAGCATAAGCAAGAAGGGGAGTAATTATTTAACCTGAAAAACCTGAGAGGTCCTGAATACCTGTAAGGTTTTCTAAAATTTAAAAAAAATGACAACAATAAAAAAAATCACCGTAGCCGGAAGCGGCGTTTTGGGTTCGCAGATTGCTTTTCAATCCGCACTGCACGGCTATGACGTGACCATTTACGACATCAATGGGGAAGCCATTGAAAAATCCAAAAAACTGATTGACACTTTTCTGCCCCGATACAAATCGGACCTGCAGATTTCATCCGAAAAACTGGAAGAAGCCTATCAAAAACTGCAGTTTTCAATCAACCTTAAAGACGCGGTTTCCGATGCGGATCTGCTGATTGAAGCCATTCCGGAAAGTATCGGCATTAAAAAGGAATTTTACAGAAATTTATCCAAAATCGCCCCCGAAAAAACCATTTTTGCCACCAATACTTCCACGCTTTTGCCAAGTTTATTGATGGATGAAACCGGAAGGCCGGAAAAATTTCTCGCTTTGCATTTCGCCAACGAAATCTGGAAACACAACACGGCGGAAATTATGGGCACTGAAAAGACCGATCCCGAAGTATTTGCAACACTCGTGGAATTCGCCAAATCAATCGGAATGATTGCGCTGCCACTGAAAAAAGAACAGCCTGGCTACATTCTCAATACGCTTTTGGTGCCGCTGTTGAGTTCAGGAATCACTTTATATGCGAAAGGCGTTGCGGACATTGAAACCATCGACAAAACCTGGATGCTCGGAACCGGTTCGCCAATAGGACCGTTCGGTATTTTGGATGTGGTTGGTTTGGGAACGGTATACCACATTTTTAAAACCGAAGCGGAACGCTCAGGAAATGAGGAAAAAATGAAATTTGTCAACGTGCTGAAAAATCAGTTTATCGATGCCGGAAAACTTGGCGTTTCCAGCGGCGAAGGTTTTTATAAATATCCCAACCCGACTTTTCAGGGTAAAGACTTTTTGAAATAGAAGTTTTCAACCCGTAGTGCATTATAAAAAAGGTTACTCATAATACGAAAATTTCGTATATTG
>NZ_DAMBQF010000030.1:0-32212 GCF_032062245.1 Soonwooa sp. | reverse complement strand
ATGAATTATGAATTATGAATTATGAATTATGAATTATGAATTATGAATTAATTTTCCTAAAACCTATTTACTTATCTAATAGATTAACGGTTTCATAAAGGTCTTTTCGACGATCGTTCATGACTTGTACTGCACCATTGTAATGCAATTCTTTTAAAAGATTAAGATCTACATCAACAATTAAAGTCATTTCTGTATTAGGCGTCGCTTCTCCTTTTGTAGCATTGGACGGAAACGCAAAGTCTGATGGCGTGAAAACTGCTGCTTGCCCAAACTGTATATCCATATTGCTAACACCAGGCAAGTTACCAACACAACCCGTTATAGCAACGTAACATTCGTTTTCGATGGCGCGCGCAGCTGCACAATTTCTAACTCTTGTGTATGCGTTTTGTGTGTCCGTCAAGTACGGAACAAACAAAATCTTCATGCCTTGATCTGCTAAGATTCTCGGTAATTCTGGGAACTCGACATCATAACAAATTACAATACCAATTTTTCCGCAATCGGTGTCAATAACTTTGATGTCGTTACCACCTTGCATCCCGTAATAACGTCTTTCGTTAGGTGTAATATGGATTTTTCGATATTCGTCGATTTTTCCATCGCGGTGGCAAAGATAACTGGCATTAAACATTTTACCATCTTCCATGATAGGCATACTGCCCGAAATAATATTTATGTTGTAGCTAACGGCGTATTCCGAAATTTTATTTCGAATTTCTTCTGTCATTTCGGCAAGCTTTTCCATCGCTTCACGCTCATGCATGTGATTAAACTGCGCCAACAGAGGCGTGTTAAACAATTCTGGGAATACACAGAAATCGGATTCGTAGCTTCCTAAAACATCAACAAAGAATTCAACTTGTTGATAAAAAGCGTCAATATCTTTGAAGTGACGCATTTGCCATTGTACCAAACCAAGTCTGATGACGCTGTCTTGCATCGTATTCTTTTTGGACGTGTAGTAGATGTTATTCCATTGTAGAAGAACTGCGTATTCTTCGGATTCTACATCGCCTTTTAGATAGCCTTTTAATATTTTTAAAGGAGAAAAATTATTCGACAATTGGAAACTAAGAACTGGATCGTAGATCTCTTTCAATCTAACTTTTTTGATATATTCGCGAGGAGTTAACTCATTGCTATACAGGTGGTAATTTGGAATTCTTCCACCTACGATGATAGATTTTAGATTTTTAATTTCGCATAATTCTTTACGTGCATCATATAGTCTTCGTCCAAGTCTTAATGTACGATATTCTGGGTCGACAAAAGCCTCGATGCCATAAAGTGTGTTACCAATATTACTGTGCGTGTTAAAACTCTCTTGTCCTGTAATTTCGTCGTAAGTATGTTGATCTCCAAAAATCTCATATTGTACAACGATCGAAAGTGCTGCAGCAACCAATTTTCCGTCAACTGTAATACACAACTGACCTTCTGGAAAAATAGAAGTTAATTTTTGAATATTTCGTTTTGCCCAAACATTATCTTCAATATCGGGATAAGCATTTTGCATGGCTGTTGCCAGTTCGTCGTAATCATCTATCGATAGTTTTCTAATATCTATTTGCATATTGTGTTTTTAAATGTTTGATTTTGAATGAATTAATCTTGATGAAAGTTTTAAAAATCTTGTCACCAAAAATACAGCTGAGATCGTCAGCCCAATTCCTAATGCAATCCACATACCGAGTGCGCCCATTTTTTGAACATAACATAAATAATAACCCAAAGGAATTGTGAAAATCCAGTACGCAACAAAGGTAATAATACTTGGGATTTTAACATCTTGAATGCCTCGCAATGCGCCTAACGCTGCCACTTGGATACCATCTGATAATTGGAAAAGTGCTGCGATTATCAATAATTGTGACGCTAAAGTAATAACTTCAACATCGCTTTCTTTCGTGAAGAAATGTGGTAAAATATCTCTAAATGTAATAAATATTAACCCACAAAATATCATAAATAGAAATGCCATTTTAAGATTGTTGATTCCGACTTTTCTTAAACCTATAAAATCATGATTTCCGAGTCGATTACCAATCATAACTGTTGATGCCACGCTAAAACCAATACAAAGATTAAAAGTAAACGATGCCATAGACAAAGCGATTTGGTGTGATGCGATATCTTTTGCACTTATTAATCCGCAAATAAAAGCCGCACCAGCGAAAGCCGTTACTTCGAAAAACATCTGTAAAGCTGTTGGAAGCCCAAGTTTAATCATTTTATTAAACATTGACTTGCTGAACTCCGATATTTTAAGACTAAACTCTTTAATATAGCGTTTTGTTTTTGGCTCTTTAACCATCACAAAGTAAAGGAAAACTACCATGAAAATTCTCGCAATTAAAGTGGCAAGAGCCGATCCTTGAACGCCCATTGCTGGAAGTCCGAACATGCCTTTTATGAACACATAATTAAGAACTACGTTAATGATATTAGCAAGAATTGTGGCTTTCGTTACACCAATCGTATAGCTAAGACCTTCCGAAACTTCGCGTAAAGTTTGGAACATCATAAAAGGTATCATACTAATCGCCATTATGTGCAAAAAGTCAATGGTATCGGGGATGATTTCCTTTGGCTGATCCATATGATAGAGTAGTGGAAGTGCTAACGTTAACGCTAACATCAGTATAATCCCAACAGTCATATTAATCACGAAACCGTGACGAAAAACATTATTAATAACCGAATGTTTTTCTTGAGTTTTCGCTTCCGAAACCAAAGGCGGAATTGCAAAAGAAAATCCTAATGCTAAAACAAAAATCGAAAAGAACACCGCATTTCCCAAAGATACCGAAGCTAATGCTTGCGAGCCAAGCAACTTGCCGACAATAATGTTGTCGAACAAGTTAACGGAAACTTGTCCCACTTGCGTCAACATTACTGGCAATGCTAAGGTTAGAGATTCGCGAGTATATTTTAAGTCAAGAAACTTCATATATTATTAAATTTTTAAAACAAAAAACCGCAGATTTTAAAGTTCTGCGGTTTCCATAGAATATTAAAATCGTTTATTTTCTCACAAAATTAGCAACATCTTCCGCCGAAACCGGATTAGCACCCAAAATAACCAAACGTTCTACAACGTTTCTAAGCTCACGGATGTTACCAGTCCAACTGAATTGTTTAAGCGCCGCAATGGCTTTATCATCAAATTTTTTCGCAGCATTTCCTTGTTCATCAGCGATGTTTTTTGCAAAATGCTCCACCAAAAGAGGAATGTCATCTTTACGATCATCCAATGCTGGAACATGGATTTCGATAACAGAAAGCCTGTGGAACAAGTCTTCACGGAATTTTCCGTCCGCAATTTCTTTATGCAAATCTTTGTTAGTCGCTGCTACAACTCTAACGTCAACTTTTATTTCTTTATCGCTACCAACAGGAGATACTTTGCTTTCTTGTAATGCACGAAGCACTTTAGCTTGTGCTACCAAACTCATATCACCAATCTCATCCAAGAAAATTGTTCCGCCATTAGCTTGTTCAAATTTTCCAGATTTATCTTTAATAGCTCCTGTAAAAGATCCTTTAACGTGTCCAAATAATTCACTTTCAATAAGTTCTGACGGGATTGCCGCACAGTTAACTTCAACCATTGGACCTTTCGATCTTTCACTTTGTGCGTGGATCGCGTGCGCAACTAATTCTTTACCAGCACCGTTAGGTCCTGTAATCAAAACTCTAGCGTCAGAAGCTGCCACTTTTTCTATCATATCCTGGATCATCTTCAAAGCTGGAGAATTACCAATCATTTGATATTTTTTGTTGACTTTCTTTTTTAGTTGGTTGTTTTCTGATTTTAGGCTTTTATTAACTTTCTGTAGATTACCTTTATCCAAAGCATTTTTAACGCTGGTAATCAATCTGTTAATGTCGATAGGCTTTGATATGAAATCATAAGCACCCTCTTTAAGACAATTAACAGCTGTGTCGATATCGGCATGACCAGAAATCATAACAAAAGTAGTTTCTGGTTTTATCTGCATGGTTTCTTTTAGTAATTCGGTACCAGAAAGTTTTGGCATTTTGATATCGGAAATAACCAATGAAAAATCTTCTTTTTCAAGAATTTTTAAGGCTTCGAGCCCGTCGTTAGCGATTTCGAATTCGTAATCTGTAAGCTCTTCTGATAAAATACTATGAAGAACGCCTGAAATGGCTTTTTCGTCTTCTACTATAAGAATTTTTTGCATAGGGCAAAGGTAACAAAAATTGTACTAATTATTAATTAATCATTTAATCATGAAATGTTCTCTTAATCTACCAATATTTTTTTGGTGTGAGAAATTCCGTCTATTGATAAAGTCCCATAATAGACTCCTTTTCTTAAGGATTTAATGTTAATGCGGTCTTCATTTTTAATGTTTAAAACTGTTTTGCCTGAAGCATCAACGATACTAAAATTATAATCTTTAAGTTTTTTATTTAAAAATTCTAAAGTAATATAATCATCTGCAGGATTTGGAGAAATCTGTAGACTTTTGACTTGGTCTTCCGGTGTACAAACTGCCATCGTTTGGTTTTTTGCACCTGCGAAATGCATCATTGCACCAGTAGCAGCTTTAGCAACATTAAAAATATATACAGGATCTAACTTTGCGAATGTATCGCCAGAAGAGTGCGGTTGACTGCTTTCATTAGCTTCGTAGAAACCAGTAATTACTTCACCATTATTTTCAAACGGCATATAATCCGAACTGTAAGCGTGCGACAACTTTGGTTGCAATGGTGAATATAGACTTACGTAAGACATTAACTGCTGCGTAACCGTATTGGATGCTGCATTGTTAGAACTCACATAGTTACTCTCATCGCGTTCGCACATGATTTGGTTGTTGACTTTACCAGCTACGCCACCAACTTCGTCAATATTAAAAACCAGTTTAATATTCATTTTTGGATTTGTAGCATTGACAACATTTTTGACATAAGCCGAACTCCCGATAAGACCTTGTTCTTCACCTGCAAAATTGATGAATTTGATAGAATATTCCGTTTCGATATTTTTTAAAAGTCGGGCTACTTCCAAAATCACAGAAACACCACTTCCGTTGTCATTAGTCCCAGGACCGTTAATCGTGTCATAATGCCCACAGATAATCACAAAAGTATCTGGGTATTTGGTCCCAGTTTTTGTTATGATTAAATTTTTGGAGGTTGTACCTTGGTAACTAAAACTATGTTCTTGCATTTCTGAAGCACTGTAACCAAAGTCTGTGTATTTAGTTTTAAGCCAGGTTAAAGCTTGTGTCAATTTTGCACTTCCAGTAGTTTTGACACCAATATTTTCAAATTCTTGAAGATTAGTTGTAATATTATTTTGTGTCACTTGATTGCTAATTGACGCATAATATGGATTTGCAGTTTGACTAAAGCACAATTTGGTTATAAAAGTGGCAGCGATAAGAAAAGAAGATTTAAGTGTCATTTTAAAAATTTAGGTTTCCAAAGATAATTTTATTCTTAAACATAAAAAAGAGGAATTATAAATTCCTCTTAAGTAAATGATAGTGTGTCAATATTAAAACGTTTTTTGGCTTATTCTTCTTTATTAGAATCTAGCTTGTCAGCAATATTATCTTTAATTTCTTCAGTTTTATCAGCTGCTTTTTCGTAAAGCTCTGACGTTGTATTTTTTGTCGTTTGCCAAGCTTTTTCTGCGAAATCTTTGGTCTCATCCCAAGCATTAGCAACCGAGTTTTTTATTTGATCAAAAAATCCTTCTTTGCTAGGTTCTTGGTTGTTTCTCTTTTGCTCATCAATATAGTTTTTAGCTTGATTCGCTAATTCTGTAATTTTCTCTTGAGAGTTGTTTGCAAAGCTATTAAGAGATTCTTTTGCATCGTTAACAACTTCTTTTGCTTTGTTATAATCTTGATTGTCCATTGTTTTAAATATTTAATGTTTGATATTAGTAGTATTTTCAAAATATATTCCATCATAGTTATAATGGATGTTAAAATATTTCTTATTTTTTCACAAACTTTTCTTAACTAAAATTTGACAAAAATGGAAAAAATAAGATGTGGTTGGTGTGGCAAAGACGAGCTTTACATGGACTATCACGATAACGAATGGGGAAAACCAGTCTATGATGACGAGACACTTTTTGAGTTTTTGGTTTTAGAAAGCTTCCAAGCTGGACTTAGTTGGATTACGATTTTAAGAAAAAGAGAAAATTTTAGAAAAGCTTTTGACAATTTTAATTACAAAATTATAGCTGAATATAATGATGCAAAAGTGGAAGAGTTGATGGCTGACACTGGTATTGTTAGAAATCGGTTAAAAGTTTTAGCAACGATAAATAATGCGAAACGCTTTATGGAAGTCCAAAAAGAATTTGGAAGTTTTTCAAAATATATTTGGGGATTTGTCGATAATCAACCGATTATTAATCAACCTTCAACTCTGAAAGACGTTCCTGCAACCACTGAGACTTCGGATGCTTTAGCAAAAGATTTGAAAAAACGAGGATTCAAATTTCTTGGTTCGACAGTTATCTATGCGCACATGCAAGCGACAGGTATGGTTAATGACCATATTTTGGATTGTCATGCGAGATAGTTTTTATTTTAAAACCGAAAAAAAAGAAAGCCTAGAAATAAATCTAGGCTGTTTTATTTGGATTAAATGAGAGTCACGAACTTATTTAATAACACGTTCTAGCACCCATTCGATCATCATTTTTTCTGAAGCATGATGATCTGCAGCAAATTCGCCACGTCTTCTATTCGCGATAACGCAGTTAACAGTAATAGCTTTGTGTCCTAACAATTTTGAAAGTCCATAGATTGCCGAAGTTTCCATTTCGAAGTTTGAAATCCCTAAATCATTAAGCTTTTCTAAGAATTGATCATCCAAAGCTTTTAGTCTCAATTGACGTCCTTGTGGAGCGTAGAATCCTGGGAAAGTCGCCGTATTACCGTGGTATTTTGCATCCTTATAAAGATCTAGCAATTCTGGCGCACAGTCCGAAAAGTACAACATTGGCTTAATGTTAGCGTAAGGGAAGTTGTCTAAAAATGACTTACTGAATTCGTTTTCAAACTTATAATCGCTATAGAAATGCATTAGTCCGTCAAGACCAACAACATTTTTGCTCACCAAAAGATTGTCCACTTGGATGTCAGGATTAACGCTGCCACAAGTCCCCATACGGAAAAGATCCAAAGACTTATGTTCTGTTTTGAACTCTTTATTCTTAAGATCAATGTTCACCAACGCATCCAATTCGTTCATTACGATGTCGATATTTTCGGTACCGATACCTGTTGACATAACAGTAATTCTTTCACCACGAAGTGTCCCAGTATGCGTGTAGAATTCGCGTTTGTTTTTCTTAATTTCTACGGTGTCAAAATATTTTGAAACACGCGGTACACGATCGGGATCGCCAACTAACAAGATTTTGTCAGCAATATCTTCTGGTAAAAGGTTAAGGTGATAAACACTTCCGTCGTCGTTAAGAACCAGCTCCGAAGCTGCAAGTTTATTAAGCATATTTTATTGTTTTTTTAATTATTGAAAAACCTCTGTTTTAGAAGCTTTTGGAATGAATTGAAGTCAGCATTCGTTCGGTAATTTTTAAGTCTAAAAATTTTTAGAGGTGCTAATTTAGTAAATATTCTCACATATACACTAATATATCGATCTTGCGTTTGTCATATTTATAATGTCTTGATTTAATCAAAAAAATGTAAACATATCATAACATAAGATTAAGCTCTAGATAATATGGTAACAATAGTTTTGTAGGAAAAATTTTTCATGAAGTATTTTATCTATGTTTTGGTGATTGTTATTGGATTTTCTGCAATGTCGTTTGATAAGAGTTATAATGGCAATAAAGCAGAGAATAACTCAATTAATATCGGACTTTCCAATTTTAAAAAAGCTTTAGAGAAATTAAAAACAGATGTTCAGTTGTTTGATGAAGATAAAATCTCTACTGAAGCACTTCAACAATCTTTAAAAAACACACGAAATAGTTTTAAACAAATTGAATTCTATATCGCATACCATTATCCCGAATTTGTGAAAACCAATATTAATAGTGCGCCATTGTATCGTCTAGAAGGCGCTGGTACAACATCTTATACATTGCCACCAGAAGGATTGCAGGTTTTGGACGAGCTTATTTTTTCAGATGAAATTAGAGACAATAAAGAACAAATCAAAGAAATAACAGGTTTGTTGTTTAATAAGTACAATAATTTTAATCTAAGTGCCACTACAAATGGCATCAGCAAAGGCGCTAACAAAACCTTGCCTTTGAGGATAGAACTCATAAGAATCTACAGTCTTGGTGTTACAGGATTTGATACGCCAGGCTCTCTGAATATTGCAGAAGAAGCGCGTCATGCTTTTTTAGGAATGAAAAAATACGTGAATGATGATGCTTATTTCAAAAATTTTGATGTTAAAAAAGCCAATGAATTTTTTGATTTGGCTGATGTTTATCTCTCTAAAAATATCGATTTTGAAAGCTTTGACCGAATCGAATTTTATAAAAAAATAGTTCAGCCTTTGTATGAAGAATTAGGAAGTTGGGATGGAAATCCTGACGATCTAAAAGAATTTTCTGGTTGGAATGTTGGTAACAAAAGCTTTTTTAGTAGCGATTTTCTTAACCCGTATTTTTTTACATTATTAAAAGAATCTGAAGATAATAAGGATTTGCGAAGTCTTGGGAAAACTATTTTCTATGATCAAAGTCTCAGCGACAACGGAAAAATGAGTTGTGCCACTTGTCATCTTCCCGAGAATGCATTCACAGATCTTAAAGTCAAGTCGCCAAGTAATGTAGAGGGCAAAACGGTTTTGAGGAATTCGCCGTCACTTTATAATGCTGTTTTTGCAAAACGATTTTTCTATGACATGCGAGCTTTTTATTTGGAGCAACAAGTTGAGCATGTTATTTATAACGAACATGAATTTAATACAAGCTACGAAAGTATTTTGAAGAAACTGAAATCCGATTCCAAATACAAACAAGCTTTCAGAAAGGCTTTTAAAAATGGAAAAGTTGATAAAATGAATTTTTCTAAAGCTTTGAGTTCTTATGTGGCATCACTTTACTCTTTCGATAGCGATTTTGACCGTTTTATGAGGAATGAAAAAGACATTTCTGATGATGTTAAAAAAGGTTTTAATCTTTTTATGGGGAAGGCCAATTGTGCGACTTGCCATTTTGTGCCACATTTCTCAGGATTAGTTCCACCATTTTTTAATGAAAACGAATCCGAAATTTTAGGTGTTACAAAAGCTCCTATTAATAAAAAACCATTAGAATTGGATGCGGACAAAGGAAGAGCAAATAGCATTGTTAAAAAAGAAAGTTCTTGGATCTACGAGCACTCTTTTAAGACAACTACAGTTCGTAATATCGAATTGACAAAACCTTATTTTCATAATGGTGCTTTCAATACTTTGGAAGAAGTTGTCGATTTTTATAACGAAGGTGGCGGCGAAGGACTTGGTCTTAAGGTTAATAATCAAACGCTTCCTTCTGATAAATTAAACCTAAATGATGCCGAAAAACGACAACTCATCATTTTTTTGAAAAGCCTTACGGATATTAGTAAAAACAAGAATTAATGTAAAATTCATACGTTAACATTGAGTTTTAGATTTAGTAAAATTTGGTTTCATATTCTTAAAATCCTCGTAACAGAAAGCTTTTGCAGAAGAAATAATTTTGCCTCGAAATAAAATAAAAGTTAAAAATGAAAACAAAATTACTATCAGTTGCTGCTTTAGCATTGATGATGTCTCAATTGGCGAATGCCCAATCTTCTTGCACAGGAACGCACATTAGTTGCTTTAAGTCCATCGCACCAACTTCGCAAACCGGAAAACTTATTATCCCAGCAGAACACAAGTATCAGCTCATCCTTAAAGAAGGTGATAACTATACCGAAGGTGGTGGTAAAGTTGGTAGTCAAAACGATTTTACAGGTTATGTTGCAAAAAATGGAAGTAGCGTTGATGGTTATCTTTCGGTTAACCATGAGACTAATCCAGGAGGAGTTACAATGGCTGAGATTAACTACAATGCGACAAAAAAGTTATGGGAACTTACAAGATCTAGAGGTGTTAATTTTTCTACCCCAAGTCTAGTACAGACAATCAGAAATTGTTCTGGTGGCGTGACACCATGGGGAACAATAGTGACGGCTGAAGAATCTGTAACATCTAATGATACCAATGGTGATGGTTACAAAGACTATGGTTGGTTGGTAGAGATTGATCCTGCAACAGCCCAAGTTATTTCTAAAAACCAAGATGGTTCTCAAGGTAAGCTTTGGCAAATGGGTATCATGAATCACGAAAATGTGGTAATTAATAATGCTGGGACTGTAGCTTATTACGGTGAAGATGGTGGAACTAATCTATTCTATAAGTTTGTGATGGATACACCTAATGACTTGTCTTCTGGAGATTTATTTGTTTTAAAAGCTGATCAAGGTCTTAGCAATGGCGATCCGGTGGTTACAACTGCGCAATGGATCCAAGTGCCTAACAAAACGAAAGCAGATCAAAACAACACACAGAATCTTGCAAAATCGCTAGGTGGTACAGCATTCAACGGGATCGAAGATGCGGAAATTAATCCTTTGGATGGTAAAATCTATTTTACAGCAAAAGGCCTTAACAAAGTCTATCGTTTCAAAGATAATGGTACAACAGCTTCGGAGCTAGAAACTTTTGTTGGAGGTCTTAACACGGTGTACTCTTTCGAAACTGCAAATGGTACAATGTCAGAAAAATGGGGAGGTGGTAACGATAACCTAACATTCGACGAACTAGGAAATCTTTGGGTATTACAAGATGGTGGTAAAAATTACATTTGGGTAGTTGCACCAGATCATACACAAGCTAACCCGAAAGTAAGACTATTTGCGTCAATGCCCTCAGGATCGGAGCCTACAGGACTTACTTTTACACCAGATCACAAGTTTGGCTTCTTCTCGATTCAGCATCCAGATTCATCAATTTCTACAGATGTTGATGCGACGGGTAATACAATTGACTATAGAGGAAAATCTGCAACAATCGTTATTGCGCTTAAAGATAATTTGGGATCGTCAGGAAGTTTAGGAACTCAAAATGTTGATAATAACATTACAGTTTCTCCAAATCCTACGTCAGGTTTGGTGAAGATTACCTCGGATAAAGGACTTAAAGATATCAGATTAACAGCTTATAGCATCGACGGAAAAATTGTTTACACAAAACAAATTTCGGGTGTACAGAAGAATGTAGAATTAGATTTAACAAAAGCTCTAGACGCTTCAAAATCTTTAATTCTTAACATCGAAGCTGAAGCTTTCCAAAAAACGGTTAAACTTTTGAAAAAGTAATTATTAATGCAACTTAGCTCCTGATACTTTGTTGTCAGGAGCTTTTATTTATTTATGAAAAAGATTCAATTTTTCCTTTTTGTTTTAAGTTTTCAGGCTTATAATGCACAGATAGACCCAATCAAATTTCCGACTTACACATCTGTTGAAGACGCAAAAAAGTCGAAAGAAAAAATATTTAGTTTAAGTTTTCGCGAAAAAGGACTCTTTAATGTTCCGCCTGAAATCACTGATTTTCAAGAGGTGTTTTTTCTAAATTTTATGGGAAATAATTTAGAGAAAATGGATGAAAAAATATTCAGTCTTAAAAAACTCGAGTATCTTTATTTGAATAAAAATGGAATTAAATATATACCCGATAATATTGCAGAATTGACGCAGTTGAAGGAGTTTTTTATGAACCTAAATGCTTTAACAGAAGTCAACCCTAGTCTTGCAAAACTACAAAACTTGGAAGTTATTCATCTCGATGCTAACAATTTGTCGGTTTTTCCAGAAGCTTTAATTGAGATTAAAAATCTGAAGGAAATCAATTTGCAAGGCAACCAGATTAGTTTTATTCCTGAAAATCTTGACAAAATAAAAGAGTTGAAATACTTGAATTTATCCATGAATCAGATTAATGATTTAGAAAACATCGACTTTCCTAAGAAATTGAAATATATAGAACTTCAAGAAAATGCCATTATCAACCTTCCTAAAAGCTTATTAAAACTAAAAAAATTAGAATTTCTAAATCTTAGTAACAACAATATCGAAAGATTACCATCTTACATACGTCAACTAGAAAAAATTGAAAGTATCAATTTGGCTAACAATAAGTTAAGTCTGATTCCTGAAGAGGTTAGTTCTCTTAAAAATTTAAAAACTTTAATCCTAACAGGAAATCCAATTGATAAAAAAAGCATTGAAAATCTTAAATCTTCAATGCCTCAAACACTAATATATTTTTAATTATCCGCCGACACGTTTGGTTTTATAACCCATATCTTTCAAGATAGTCATAATCTTATCACGGTTGTCACCTTGGATGACGATAACGCCATCTTTCTCGGATCCACCGATGCCTAGCGTTGTTTTTATCTTTTTAGAAATCGCTTTTAGCTCATCTTCGCTACCTTCGAAACCTTCTATTAAAGTAACGGGTTTTCCGTTGCGACCTTTCTTTTCGAATTTGCACACGAGCGCTTCTTTTTGTTGAAACTTTTCCTCGGGCATTTCAAAATCTTGCTCTTCATGATCTGGGAAAAGGTTTTTCAATTGGTCTCTTAAGTCCATTGTATTTTTTATGTTTTGAAAAATGTTTTAAAGTTAAATAAAATATCGAAACTAAAAACATTAATTTTACTAGAATTCTTAAGCCTTATTTTTTAAATTTGTAGTAGAAAAATTTCCAAAATCATGTCAAAAAAAGCGATACTAGCCATCTTGGATGGTTGGGGTTTGGGTACTAATCCTGAAGTTTCTGCACTTGCAAAAGCTAATACACCTTTTATAGATAGTTGTCTCAAAAACTTCCCTAATACAACATTGGAAGCCAGTGGTTTAGCTGTTGGTTTACCAGCAGGTCAGATGGGGAATTCAGAGGTCGGACATATGAATCTTGGTGCTGGACGTGTGGTTTATCAAAACCTTGTTAAATTAAATATGGCTGCTGAAAATGGCACTTTGGGAAGTCAAAAAGAAATTCAAGATGCCTTCGAATATGCAAAATTAAACCATAAAAAAGTTCATTTTATTGGTCTTGTTTCTAACGGAGGCGTGCATTCGCATATCAATCACCTTAAAGCTTTGCTAAGCGCAGCACACGATTTTGGTTTAGAAAAAAATGTATTTGTACATGCTTTTACCGATGGACGAGATTGCGATCCTCATTCTGGCTTAGACTTTATTGGAGAACTCCTAGATCATATGAAGCAGTCGACAGGACGTTTGGCTTCCGTTATTGGTCGTTATTACGCTATGGATCGCGACAAGCGTTGGGAGCGTGTAAAATTAGCTTACGATCTATTGGTAAAAGGAAAGGGAGAAGAAACTAAAAATCCTTTAGAAGCTATTGAAAAATCATATCAAAATAATGTGTCGGATGAGTTTATCAAACCGATTGTTTGTATCCAAAATGGTTTACCAATCGCTACCATAGAGGAAGAAGATGTTGTGATTTGTTTTAATTTCAGAACAGATAGAGGTCGCGAAATTACAGAAGTTCTTTCTCAAAAAGATTTCCCAGATTACGATATGTATAGGTTGAATCTTAAGTATATCACCTTGACCAATTATGATAAAACTTTCCAAAATGTTGAGGTTGTTTTTGACGAAAATGTTCTCGAAAATACAATGGGCGAAGTTTTAGAAAGAAACGGAAAATCCCAAATTAGAATTGCTGAAACAGAGAAATATCCACACGTTACGTTCTTCTTTTCTGGTGGTCGCGAAGCGGAATTTAATGGTGAAAAACGTTTGCTTTGTCCAAGTCCAAAAGATGTGGCAACTTATGATCTAAAACCAGAAATGTCGGCTTATGATATTACTAATGCTATACTTCCAGAGCTGGAACATGAGACTGCAGATTTTGTATGTTTAAATTTTGCAAATACCGATATGGTAGGGCACACAGGCGTTTTTGATGCAGCGGTTAAAGCAGCGGAAGTTGTGGATTCTTGCATCGAAAAAGTAGCTACAATGGCTTACGAACATGGTTATGCTGTATTTATTTTGGCAGATCATGGCAATTCTGACATTATGAAAAACGAAGACGGATCGCCTAATACACAACATACAACCAACTTAGTTCCGTTTATTGTAATGGACAAAGATCATACTTGGACATTAAAACCGGGTAAATTGGGCGATGTTGCACCAACAATATTAAGTGTGATGAACGTTGCTAAACCAGAAATCATGACTGGCGACAGTTTGGTGTCTTTGACTTAATTTCGTTATAAAATAAAAAATTAGATGCTATCCTATGCATAATATTGTTAACTTTGCAAAAACTTAAAATTAAATATTGATGTATAACAAACTGGTAAGGAAGGAGGTGATGAAAAATTTAGAAACTGAAATGTCAAGTTTCATATCGAAGTTTCTCACACCTATTGAAAAGATATGGCAACCCTCGGACTTTTTGCCAGATACATCTAGTGCCGATTTTAAAGATCAATTGGATGAGTTACAGACATTTGCGCACGAAATGCCTTATGATCTTTTTGTAACTTTAATTGGAGATTGTATTACAGAAGAAGCACTTCCTAGTTACGAATCGTGGATTATGGGGATCGACGGCATCAACCAAGAAGAACGAGTTGGTTGGGCAGAATGGGTGAGAGCTTGGACAGCTGAAGAAAACCGTCATGGCGATTTGTTGGGTAAATACCTTTATCTATGTGGGCGTGTTAACATGCGCGAAATGGAAATTACAACCCATTATTTGATTAATGACGGGTTTGATCTGCAAACAAGTATGGACCCTTATAAAAACTTCGTATATACGAGCTTCCAAGAGACAGCCACTAATATTTCGCACCGTCGTGTTGGGACTTTAGCTAAGCAAACGGGTAATACCAAATTGGCTAAAATGTGTGGTGTTATTGCTGCGGATGAAGCGAGACATGCTAAGGCATACAAGCATTTCGTAGGAAAGATTTTCGAATTAGATCCAAGCGAAATGATGTTGGCTTTCGAAGATATGATGCGTAAAAAAATCGTTATGCCAGCACATTTGATGAGAGAATCTGGTCAAAAGGCAGGCGAACTTTGGGAACACTTCTCAGATGCTGCGCAACGTTGCATGGTGTATACAGCGCAAGATTATATTGATATATTAAAAGATCTTTTGTTAGATTGGAAGATTGATAACATCGGTGGACTTAACGAGTCTGCAGAAAAAGCTAGAGATTATCTAATGAAATTACCTTCTAGATTACAGCGTATCACAGATCGTCTAGCGACGCCAGATAGAGAATATAACTTCAAATGGGTTAAAAGTTAGATTTTAATCTAAAACGTTTAAATATTACAAATTCAACATGATAACGTGTTGGATTTTGTTTTTGTATTAAACGAGAGAGTCTTTTATTTTTCGTACATTTGCATACTTTTTAAGCTTTAAAATAATGATGATCAACAACAAAAAATTGGCTATTGATTTTGATGGTACAATTGTAGATGATGCTTACCCAGGAATTGGAAAGGCTAAAATTTTCGCTTTTGATACCTTAAAGAAGTTACAGTCAGAAGGTTACAGACTAATTTTATGGACATACCGTCATGGTAAAGAACTTAACGATGCAGTTGAGTTTTGTCGCAAAAATGGATTAGAATTTTACGCTGTTAATTCAAGTTTTGAAGGTGAAGTTTTTGATAATGAAACACAAAGTCGTAAAATTGATGCCGATCTATTTATTGACGATCGTAATCTAGGAGGTTTCCCAGGTTGGGGCGAAGTTTATCAAATCGTAAAAGAGCGTATCGAGTTTCAGGTTGCTGGAGGAGAAGTACACGCTTATTCAAAAATGAAAAAGGAAAAAAAGAGAGGTCTTTTTTGGTAAAATATTTAGACAAACATTTTTAATGCTGGTTTTTTAATCAGCATTTTAATTTTTTAATACAATGATACAGTTAAAAACAATAGAAGAACTTCGCTTGATGAAAGAAAGCGCTCAATTGGTTTCTAAAACTTTGGGTATGCTTGCGAAGGAAATTAAACCTGGTGTTACAACTAACTATTTAGATAAATTGGGTGGCGAATTTATTCGTGATCATGGTGGTTATCCAGCATTTTTAGGAATGTACGATTTCCCGAAAAATCTTTGTATTTCTCCCAACGAGCAAGTTGTGCATGGGATTCCGAATGATGAACCTTTGAAGGAAGGTGATATTTTGTCCGTAGATTGCGGCGTTTATATGAACGATTTTTATGGTGATCATGCTTATACTTTTGAAGTCGGAGAAGTGACTCCAGAAGTTAAAAAATTGCTTCGTATTACTAAAGAATCGCTTTATAAAGGTATTGAACAATGTATTCGTGGTAAGCGTGTTGGTGATATTGCAAATGCAATCCAAGTACATTGTGAGAAGGAGGGGTATGGCGTTGTTAGAGAGCTTGTAGGACATGGTTTGGGACGCAAAATGCATGAAGATCCGCAAGTGCCTAATTATGGTAAAAAAGGAAGTGGTAAAGTCTTAAAAGATGGTATTGCTTTAGCCATAGAACCAATGACGAATATGGGAACAGAAAAAGTGAAATTCCATAATGATGGTTGGACGGTTACAACTTTGGATATGCTTCCTTCTGCACACTTTGAGCATGACGTTTGTATCATCAAAGGTAAGCCGGTTTTACTATCAACTTACCAATATATTTATGATGCTTTAGGAATTGTTTCGGATGAAGAAAAAGCATTTCAGTTAGATTTTTAATTTTGTAAAAATAACTTTAATTAAAGTTTATAAATAATTGTAATTTAAATTATTGTAAAGTTTATTTAAAGTAAAATATAGTTTATTTCATTTGAAAAAAATAGCAAAATTTCTTCTTAATAAAGTGCCAAGACCAATGCTTATCCAATTGAGTATTTTGGCGCGTCCAGTGATTTATCAAGTATTTAAAGGCGATCGTTTTACAGATCCTATTGATGGTAAATCTTATAGAAAATTTCTTCCGTATGGTTATGGTAAACAACGCGAAAATGCATTGTCACCAGGAACTTTATCTTTGGAAAGACACCGCCAAATGTGGTTGTATCTTAAGAATGAAACAGATTTTTTTTCAAAGAATATTAAAGTACTTCATATTGCGCCAGAACAAGAGTTTATTCGTCGTTTCAAAAAGATGAAAAATCTGGACTACACTTCTGCGGATTTGTATTCTCCGATTGTTGATGTTAAAGCTGATATTTTAGATTTGCCGTTCGAGGATGCTAGTTTTGATGTTATTATTTGTAATCATGTTTTAGAACATATTGTGGATGACAGAAAAGCAATGTCGGAGTTGTATCGTGTGATGAGAAAAGACGGATGGGGAATTGTGCAAGTCCCGATGAAAAATAGTTTAGCCGAGACTTATGAAGATTTTAGCATTACTGATCCTAAAGAAAGGCAGAAGCATTTTGGACAATACGACCATGTCAGGTGGTATGGGATGGATTATTTTGATCGATTAAAAAGTGTTGGTTTTGAGGTTGATATTAATTATTATTCTCAAAATTTTTCAGAAAACGATCAAAAACGTTTTGCTCTTCAAAAAAATGAAATATTACCGATAATCCGAAAGTTATAGCTTTCGGATTTTTTTGTTAAGTAAACGTTAAACATGCTACCACAATGCTCTTCGATACATAATATCTATTATCTTTAATTGTTTTTATTGATGTAAATCAATCGATTGTTTGATTTTAAAACTTTATTTTAGCAAATCATTTAATTTTTTAATATTTATGAGAAGAATATCGATACTGATGGCGGCTTCGGCGCTCATTGCAGTCTCTTGTTCACAAGATAAGAAGCCTGATGCGCAGAAGGATGCCAAACCGCAACCTTATGAATATATCGTTGCGAAAGCCGGAGCAGCAGATAATCATACCGAATATCCAGCAAGATTAGAAGGTGTGGAAAATGTAGAAATACGACCGAAGATTGATGGCTTTATCGAGAATCTTTATGTGGATGAGGGACAAATGGTTAGCAGAGGACAGTCTATGTTCCGAATTCGTAATCCTCAATATGAACAAATGGTTCGTGTAGCACAAGCTTCTGTTAACAGTGCACAAGCTGCGGTTGCAACAGCGCAAATGCAAGTAACTAAAACCAAACCTTTGGTTGATCGCAAGATTATTTCTGCTTACGAATTGCAAGCAGCACAACTTAATCTAAAGGCGGCACAAGCAAGTCTTGCTGAACAACAAGCGCAATTGACTAATGCGAAAGTTAACCAAGGTTATACTGTGATTACAAGTCCCGTTTCTGGAGTTGTAGGACCACTTCCCTTAAAGGCAGGTAGTTATGTGAGTGCTAGTACTTCGCAAGCTTTGACAACAGTTTCAAATATCTCAAAAATATTTGCTTATTTTTCTATTAATGAAAAAGATCAGCTTAACTTTTTGAAACATTCTCCTGGCGCTTCAATTCAAGAAAAAATAAAAAATACGCCTTTGATAAGTCTTCGTCTTTCTGATGGTACGATGTATAACGAAAAAGGAAAGCTAGAATCTATAAGTGGTTTAGTTGATCCAAGTACTGGATCTTTTAGTATGCGTGCAGCATTTACTAATCCTCAAGGCTTGTTAAGAAGTGGTTACAGCGCAATGATTTTACTACCGAACAATTTAGAAAATATCATTGTTATTCCACAAAAAGCAACTTACGAACTTCAAGGGAAGGTTTTTGTATACGTTGTAGGAGCTAACAATAAAGTAAAATCTCAAGAAATCAAAATCACAGAGCTTCCAGACGGTATAACTTACGCCGTAGATTCTGGCCTAAAAGCTGGTGACAAAATTGTCGTGCAAGGTGTTGGTTTATTAAAAGATGACACCGAAATTGTACCTAAAGAAACCACTCTTCAAGCAACTTTGAAGAACTAATTTATTTGAGAATTTTCTGAATTTTAAATAAGATTTATGTTTAAAAAATTTATAGAACGTCCAGTACTTTCGACGGTAATTTCCATTATTATCGTCATTTTGGGAGTTTTGGGCATCTTTACGCTTCCCGTAGCGCAGTATCCAGATATTGCGCCACCGACAGTCGTAGTTAATGCTAACTATATGGGAGCCAATGCTGATGTTATCTTAAAAAGTGTCATTGTCCCTCTGGAAGAGCAAATCAACGGGGTGGAAGGTATGACGTACATGACATCATCAGCGACTAACGATGGATCGGGATCGGTTACAGTCTATTTCAAACAAGGGATAAATCCTGATATTGCGGCGGTTAACGTACAGAACAGAGTTTCTAGAGCTAACAGTTTGTTACCTCGCGAGGTGACGCAAGCTGGGGTTACAGTTGTTAAACGTCAGAGTTCCAATGTTTTAATATTTTCACTGTATAGTGAAAGCCCGCAATTTGATCAAACTTTTATCCAAAACTACGCGAACATCAACATTATTCCACAGATTAAAAGGGTAGCAGGTGTTGGTGATGCAACTGTTTTTGGTACTAAAGATTATTCGGTTAGGATTTGGTTAGATCCGCAAAAAATGGCGGCTTATGGCTTAGTTCCTTCGGATATTAACACTGTTTTAGCAGAGCAAAATATAGAAGCTGCGCCAGGAAGTGTTGGAGACGAGGCTAATACAAGTTTTAGATACACTTTAAAATATAAAGGTCGTTTAACAACGATTCCTCAGTTTGAAGAAATCGTTTTGAAAGGAACTGAAAACGGTCAAATTCTTCGTCTAAAAGATGTTGCGAAAATAGAATTAGGTGCGCAAGATTACACTGGGAAGAGTTTTACAGATGGTAATCCGAGTATTGGTATTGCAATTTCGCAAACGGCGGGATCTAACGCGCAAGATGTTATTGATCAAACTTTAGCAGTATTAACCAATGCCGAAAAAGGTTTTCCAAAAGGGGTTAAATGGACAACGCTTGTTAATGCGAATGACTTCCTAGACGCTTCTATCGAGAAAGTTGTACATACTTTGATCGAGGCATTTATCTTGGTATTCTTGGTGGTATTTTTGTTCTTACAAGATTGGCGTTCGACAGTAATTCCAGCGATTGCGGTTCCTGTTGCGATTATTGGTACATTCTTTTTCCTAAATATTTTCGGATTTACAATCAACTTACTAACGCTTTTCGCTTTGATTCTTGCAGTTGGTATTGTTGTGGATGACGCCATTGTTGTTGTTGAAGCAGTCCATAGTAAATTGGAACAAGGTGAAAAATCGCCACTTCGTGCATCGGTTAATGCGATGGGCGAGATTAGTGGAGCGATCATCAGTATTACGTTAGTTATGTCCGCCGTATTCGTACCCGTAAGTTTTCTTACAGGTTCGGCGGGCGTATTTTATAAGCAATTTGGTTTAACACTAGCAATTTCGATTGCACTTTCGGCGGTTAACGCTTTGACATTGAGTCCAGCTTTGTGTGCGATTTTCTTAAAACCACATTCGCATGAAGCTAAAAAAATGAATGTGATGCAACGATTTTTCATGTATTTTAATACTATTTTCGATGCATTTGTTAAGCGTTATTCAACTTGGGTATTATTTTTATTAAGAAAAAAATGGCTTGCAGGTTTAGGACTTGTAGCATTTACAGGAATATTTATTTGGTTGATGAATACAACGCCTAAATCTTTTGTTCCGTCAGAAGATATGGGTGGTGTAATGGCTGATATTTCGTTACCATTGGGAGCAAATGAAGTTAGAACACAAGCCGTTCTTGATGAAGTAGAAGCTATTGTTAAACAAGAACCAGAAGTGGCACATATTCTTAAAGTGTCTGGTCGTGGTATGATGTCGGGATCGGGAAGTAACAATGGTATGTTAATTTTGAAATTAAAACCTTGGTCAGAACGTAAAAGTAAAGAAGAAAGTACACAAGCGCTTTTAGCAAGGTTATATCAAAAAACTGCAGGTATTAAAGATGCAAAATTGGTATTCTTTGGTCGACCAACGCTTCAAGGTTTTGGTAATGCGGCTGGTTTCGAATTCCAAGTTCAGGATCAAAAAGGTGGAAGTATTGAAGATTTAACAAAAGTAAGTAACGATTTTATCAACGCTCTGAAAA
This sequence comes from Soonwooa sp., assembly GCF_032062245.1. Classification (NCBI taxonomy): domain Bacteria; kingdom Pseudomonadati; phylum Bacteroidota; class Flavobacteriia; order Flavobacteriales; family Weeksellaceae; genus Soonwooa; species Soonwooa sp. The sequence continues at coordinate 11,093 of NZ_DAMBQF010000030.1, read as the reverse complement.
GCCGTCCAGAAGTACAAAATGCTTTTACGTCTTTTAATCCAAACTATCCGCAATATATGATCGATATTGATGTGCCGACGGCTAAAGCAGCTGGTTTTACAGTTAATGATATTTTATCGGTGATGCAAGGTTATTTCGGTGGAGTATATTCTTCCAATGTTAATTTGTTTGGAAAACAATATCGTGTTATTTACCAAGCGCCAGCAGATCAACGTCAAAGTTTAGAAAATCTCAACTCGATGATGGTGAGAAATAGTGCAGGTGTTATGGCACCAGTTAGCCGTTTTGTAACCACTAAAAAGGTATATGGTCCGCAAGCAATTGGACGTTTTAATCTCTTTACTTCTGTGTCAGTTAATGGCACACCAAATGCGGGTTATAGTTCTGGTGACGCGATTGAAGTTGTAAAACAAGTTGCGGCAGAAACGCTTCCGACAGGTTATGGGTACGAATTCTCAGGTTTGACAAGGGAAGAGGTAAATTCTGGAAGTCAGACGGTATTTATCTTTATGCTTTGTTGTGTATTCGTTTATTTCTTGTTGGCGGCACAATACGAAAGTTATTTACTTCCATTTGCTGTAATGTTGTCGTTGCCAGTTGGTTTGGCTGGTGCGATGATGTTCTCAAGCTGGATTGGTAAATCAAACAATATTTACACGCAGATTTCCTTGATTATGTTGATTGGACTCTTGGCGAAAAATGCGATTCTTATTGTTGAGTTTGCTTTGGATGCTCGTAAAATGGGTTACAGCATTGGTCGAGCTGCCATCTCTGGAGCTAAACAAAGGATTCGTCCGATTTTGATGACGTCGTTTGCATTTATATTTGGATTAATTCCGTTAGCGTCGGCAAGTGGTGCAGGGGCTATTGGTAACCAATCAATTGGTATTGGGGCGATTGGCGGGATGTTAGTTGGGACAATATTTGGTGTGTTATTTATTCCGACCTTGTTTGCAATTTTCCAATATTTACAAGAACGTGTGTCTAACAAGAAAGTTTTCGAAGAAGATTATGGAAACAGACTTAGCGAATAATCTCACAAGTAAATCTATTACAATGAAAATTAAAACTTCACATATAGTTTCCACAATAGCTTTAGCGGGATTAATGCAGTCTTGTAAAGTCACAGAAACCTATCAAAAACCAAGTGTAAAAGCCGATTGGGATAAGTCGTTGTTTAGAAAGCAAACCAACGCCGATTCGTTATCTATGGCAAAAGTCGCTTGGACTCAAATTTTTGCTGATGACAAACTACAAAGTGTCATCAAAAAAACGATTGAGAACAATTATGATTTAAAAATCGCTGTAACGAGAATTAATGAAGCGGATGCGGTTTTCAAACAATCGCAACTCAATCATTTGCCAACTCTTGACGGGATTGCTTCTATAAAAGATACCAAAAATAGTGCGGCGGCGCAAGGTAACAATTTTAGGATGCCAGACATTATGAATTTCCAATTGGGCGTTTCTGCAGGTTGGGAAGTTGATATTTGGGGAAAGATGGCTGCAATGAAGCGTTCTGCTTACTCAGGTTTTCTACAAACTGAAGCGGCTAGAAGAGCAGTGCAAACGCAATTGGTGGCGCAAGCAGCAAGTTTGTATTATCAGTTGTTGTCTTTGGATAAACAGTTAGAAATTACAAAGCAAACGGTCGATCTTCGTACCAAAAATGTCGAAGCTGTGCAGTTGTTGATGGACGCTGCGTATTTGACTGGTGCGGATGTTGAGCAAAGTAAAGCTAATTTATATTCGGCGCAGTTGATGATTCCAGATTTAGAAATTCAGATTCAACAAACCGAAAATGCCCTTAATCTTTTAATGGGTGAAGCACCAAAAGATATTGAAAGAAATAGCATTGACTCGCAAGTTGTTTCGTCAGATTTCAGAACTGGACTTCCGGCGTCGTTGTTGCAGAATCGTCCCGATGTTTTGTCGGCTGAGATGGCATTTCGTCAAGCTTTCGAAAACAAAAATGTTGCTTTGGCGCAGGTGTATCCATCGCTTAATATTACAGCAGCTTTAGGGCTTTCATCAAAAAATATTAAAGACTTTTTCAAAGAGTCGTTGTTTTATACCGTTGGCGGAACTTTAACCCAAAATATCTTCCAACAAGGCAATCGCAAGGCGCAAGTGAAAATAACGGAAGCTCGTAAAGAACAAGCTTATATCAATTTTGAAAAGACTTTGTTAACAGCTGGTGCAGAGGTTTCGGATGCTTTGGTAACTTACGAAAAAGCAAAATCTAAAGAGGCGACACGTCAACTACAAATCGAATCTTTGCAAAAGACGGTTGACTTTAGTAATGAGTTGTTAACTTACTCATCCAAAGTTAATTACGTTAATGTTTTGACGGCGGAACAAGCCCTGTTACAGGCGCAATTATCTGCAGTTAATGACAAGTTGCAACAGTTGCAAGCCATGACCGAATTCTATCGTGCGCTTGGTGGCGGACAGTTTTAGAATTTTAAAAAACATAAAAAAATCCTAACTAAAATTTTAGTTAGGATCTTTTTTTTGAAGCTTTTTGACTAGGTCGATTGCTTTTAGGAGCAATTGATTTCATCGAAACGCTCTTGGTTATTTTCTTTTGGTAGCTTTTTCCCGCTATCCACTATATCTTTTGTTGTGTCGCTCGGACGACTCCGCTGCGCTCCGTCGCCTCGCACCACCACAAAAGGATGCCGTTCCTATCGGGGCTAGTGACTACTAACTGTTTTTATTTAAGATTTTTAATTCCTCTAAAAATTTCGTTTCAAATTTTCTTTTTCCTAATTCAGAAAAAAATAATGGGGCGAAGATGAAAATTTCAAATAATAAAATGGCAACTATTATTTTATCTGGTTTATATGAATCTATTTCAAGTCGTTTGTAATTGATAATGAATGAAATAATTAAAACAAAGTTGATTAAAGCTGGTAAAATTCGCAGCCAATAATATCCGAAAGCTATCGGTTTTAATTGATAATTAACATCTGTATTGTATTTGTTTTCAGAAAAGTTTCCTTCAATTAAAAATGGAATAGAAAAAAAGTTTGAGTTTCTACTTATTCTAAATTCACCTTCGTTAACTAAGTCATAAAAAGGACATTTTGAATTATTGAACGACAAAATAGCAAAAGGATTTCCTTTTATTTCAGGTTTTCCTTTTGTGGTTAATTCGTTCAGTTTACCTTTAAAAACTTGATAATTATAATTTGAAATCATTGTTATTTCTTTCTCCTTGCTTTCCATTTTTTCCAATGAAATATTAATACAGGAATAATCAATAAAAATGGCCAAAATGAAACCAATCCTAAAAGAAAATCAACAAAATTATTCCAACCTTGAGAGATAGAATCCAAGAATTTGGTTCCGAAGCCTATTTTGGAAGTTACCGAGTTTTGAGGTTTTATTTTCGCAATCGTCATGTCAATTGTACTGTATTTAACACGATCATCAATGAATTTTAGTCGGCCTTTCGCTGAGTCAATTTCTTCTTCCAAAGCTCTTATTTTCTCCTGAATTTCGAGAATATCTTTTGTAGAATTGGTTTGTTTTAGAAGGTCACGATATTTGTCGAGGAAAGCTAATTTATTATTTAATCGAATCGAAATATCCGTATATTCTTCGGTGACATCATCGGATTTTACATTTTTGGAAATTAAATCTCCCAAACCAGTCGAAAACGAATTAATCAACGCATCAAAATTCTCATTCGGAACTTTTATGAAAAACGAAACAACATCTCGGTCAGGTTGCGAACTAAAAGTTTCGTTTTGGATGTAGCCTTTGTTCTTTTTTAGACCTTCTTGTATGTTTTGTTTGGCTTTTTCTAGATTCGAAACTTCGATATCGAGATTTGCACTTTTGATGATTTTTTTATCAATACTAACTGCGACAGAATCTGTAGGTGTTGATGTGTTGCCATTTGCGAGATCGACAGCTTTGGCTTCTGGTATAACCTCCATCAAGGAAGCATTAGCACTCGTTATTTCGTGCGAGTTTTGTCCACAAGACAGAAGTAAAATGAGAGCAAATAGAATATATAAATTGCGCATATTTAGAAAAATTTGGTGTTATTCGATTTTATAAATGTTGATTTTTGTATTGATTGTCAGATAGTTTAACGGGATCTTCGACATAATACAAGTTATCTTTAACCGTAACAATTTCTGGCAAAAGCTTGTTGTCCATTTTTGTTAAACCTTTCTTGCCTTTCGTTTTAATTTTGTTATAATAAAGAAAAGAAGGCACATTTTTTAAACCAAAAATCGGGCTGTTTTGTACGCCATCAATTTTTGTTTCGGTATCATAAACGATTTTGTCAAGAAGTTCAGCTTTGTAAAATACAGTGTCATCATACTCAAATTTGCCATAAGGATCGAAGAAATCATCACTTTTAAGATTCGGAATAGAATCGTTTTTTAGATAATTTGATTTCGCAAAATACTTTGTTTTTCCGATGATGATGTCGTTGGTTAAAGAATCGATTTTAAAATTTAATCGAAAATCATAATCACTTCGTTGCGTACTTGTGATTTTGTCACCATTTATCACGCTAAGGTTAACGAGATAAGGATCATTCTTCTGGGGATTTCGAGTGTTGCCTTGATCTGTAATAAAAATTACAATAGCAAGCATGGAATCTTTAATGATAAATCTTTTCTGAAAATATGCTCCCATATGATTGGGTTCAAGATCAAAAATAACTTCGTCGATTTTGGTGAGCTTTAGTTGGTTGTTTTCAAATTTTGGAAATTTAGGAATGTTGGGATATTTATCTTTTTCAACATGATAACTTTTCCCACAAGAGAAAAGCGTAAATGTTACCGATAATAAAAGCAGAATATTTTTCAACATATTTTTTTTAATAAACGTATTCTAAAGCTTCGAAATCTTGAAGTTTTGGGAGTGACTTCATTTTGTCAATCGATTTTTTATACAGTAATACTTTATCTGTTTGATAGTCAATGTGTTTGTTGGTTTTAACGCCAGTTGAGAGATTGTAATCCACATATTCTATATAACCCGCAGAAGCATTATTTTCTGTAAAGCCGATCAACTCAAAATTTCCGTTTTGAAACCGAAATTTGTGTACGTAATTTCCTCTGATAAGCTGATTGGTGAAAATTAAAAGTCCACTTTTTATTTCCAAATTTTCTAAATTAACATCAGAAATTTCTCCTCCAGCAGGGAATTTTGGCGTAACAGCTTTAGTTGATCTCAAAACTTTTTTATAAAAACCATCAACATTTTTAAAAAAGATTTCCAGCAAATATGGATGTTTTGAATCTTCAGTATTTTCTCTAACCACAACTTTGTCAGCAAGTCCATCTTTGTTAAGATCACCTTTTATGTCGTACACAATGTTACGACATTGCTCGTCAGAAGCTTGCCCAAAGCTTTTTTGTGAGACAAAAATTAGTAAAAAAATAGCTGTAATTTTTAATTTCATTTTCGTGTTTTTGTGTCTGGAATTACTTTTAATTATTAAGAATGCTTCGTATAATTATCGGTAAAAAAAGAACGAAAAAAATGATGAAAGTATTCCGTTGATAATATTTTTTAACATATAATCCCAAGAGAATCATCAGTTGATCATCATCTTTAATATTGATTTCTCCATTGCTAAATCTCGATGTATACTCAGCTTTGTTGCCTGTCGTGCTTTCAATAATCCATTTGTTGTTGAGAAAATTGTTGTACCGCCAAGTGTAACGTTTACCTCCAAATTCTATGTTCGCTTTGTTATTCCAAATATTGAAATTAATGTTTCCTATCTGGCTAGAATCTTCCGTATTTTTAAAACTTACAGAACTATCAAAAATGCTCTTTTTATAGAACAAAAATTCTTGTGCATCTATTTTTCCAATGATTTTATCAGTAAATAAATCTTCCTTGCGTAAGCTTCCAATTTTTTGCGCATTATTAAAAATTGAATAGTCACTAGCAATATTTTTTCTCCAAGTCAGTTTCATATTGTGTTTTATTAGATGCATTTACAATTTTTTCAATCTATTGATAATACTTTCTGTCTCTTTATTTTCAATATTGTTGATGTCAATTTTTTCATCCCAAAAATAGTAGCCATTTTTATCTTTTGCAAAACATCCGCAATCATCACAAGTTTTGAAGCTTCGATAATCGAAAATAGTATCTGTTTCCATATTTCGTTCTGTAAAGATTTTGTTTTTGTCTTTTGCGTAGCAATTTCCCAAAACCTGAAAAGTTTTGACATCTGCATTGTCAACAATCCAAAAATTACCACCATCCACCATCACATAATGCGTGTAGACATGGTTTTTGTCTTTATAGAACGAACTTCCAAGATAGGAAAAAGTTGCAGAATCGATTACGGATTTCAGTGGTTGACCATCAGCCATTTCAGTAATATATTTTTCGATGATAATACCTTCCTCGGTACCTTCGGCGGCTTTTAATGCCAAATCTCCGTTTTTAGATTTATAAAGTCCAAAGCTGGTTTTAATCCAAGCTAAACTTTGGTTGATGCTGTCTATTATTTTTTTATAGTTGTTAATATTTTCCGTTCTCGAAGTTTCTACTTTTTCAATCTTCTTTTTTTCGTTAGGAGATTTGCAACCGAATAACATAAAAATGATGACTGTTATATAAATTGAATTAAAATTCTTCATGCTATTTCTTTTTATAAAATTGATAGAATCTTTTGTCCGAATAATATAGTAACGTGTCTTGGTCAGTTTTTGGTGAATTTAACTCATCAAAATAATTATCCGAATTGTAAAATAAATTGGTTTTGAATTCGACTTCTTCGTTTTTTAATTTCATTTTAAAGAAATAATCTCGACTTTGCGTGAAGATGCCTCTGTCTTTTTCGTAAACTTTTCCTCGACCTTCAACGCCAGAAGATGGTGTCCCGTAGCTTATTCGATCAAGACTGTTACCAGTAACTGCTTTATCAAAAAGCTGAATATTATGCACATTGATGCCATTGTCGCCAGCCATTTTTATTGCAATAAGATTTCCATCAAAATTTAATTTTTTGTTTTTAAATTCAGTTTCTGATATATCATGAGTTTTTAATGTATTAATATCTAAGACAAAAGGCTTCAAATCTTTATTTTCGTTTGATGCAGAACTAAAATAAACCCAATTTTTTTCTGCATCGTAACCATAAGATACACTGCCTTTAGAATAAAAATCGTAGACAGGCTTTAGATTTTTTTTGATTACAGCGATTCTAGTTTCGTCATTATTGTTGGCGCTTTTTTTATAATTGATTAAAATATAATCGGTCTTCGGAATTAAATAATAGTTGTTAATATAAAGACTATCAACTTGTTTGTTTACAAATTGATCTGCTTTGGTCGTTTTTGGAAAATACGGAATTTCAGGATGTTTGTTAGTATTGGGAATTTTGTAACCCGAAAGATAAATTAATCCAATAATGGCTATAATAAAAATGCCACCAAGACTAAGAAGTATTTTTTTCATTCAATTAATTGTGAATTTAAAAATACTCAAAAAAAGCTAATCTGTATAATTTGTTTTAAAATAAACCTTGCAACAATCGATGAATTAAAAAGCTTGAAAACCAATTGTTATAATTCCATAAAATAAGTGAAAGCATTATTGCTGCAACTAAAAATGGCACTAAAAACGAGGCTTGGCGGTACTCGAATTTCTTTGGAATAACTTCACTCCAAACAAATAATAGCATAAGAAAACCAATTGCAGCGAACAACATTTCGGGACTTTTGCGTAAGGAAAAATTGTTGTGATCTGACATTGGTTTTAGATAAGGAAAAGCTAAAATTTGTAAGATGCTAAAAGTCAATCCAAATATTAAAACGCCAATAGCACTCGATGTTTTCTTAAGTTTGAAACAGTTATAAGCTAATAAAATACTTCCCGAAAAAGCACCAAATACCAAAGCAAACATTGTTACTAAATAACGGCTTTGCAACGGAAATGCGTCAGGATTTTCGGTGATGTAATCTTTGTGTTCTAGCGCTTTCTCTTCCTGGCTTTTAATTTCTTCTTCGCCACGTTTTTCGATTAAAGATTTGATGCGCTCAGTTTCGGAAGGTTCAAAAGTAGCATTGCGTTGTTTTAGAATTTCGAAAGCCATTTCAATGGCTTCGGCAACATAACGACTGTCGGGTTTCAGATAGTTATTAAGCTCCCGATTCGATAATTTTTCTAAAGCTTTGCGATTGACCATTCTATTTTTGTGAAGCGCAAAGATATTGTTTGATATTCATATTTAAAAACGAAAAATCTTCCTTAAAAATAGGATTATTTATGAGTGGAAAATATTAGCATTAGAAAGAAAAATCAACAAATTAAATTATTTTTTTTAACTGCTTTTGGACTACTGGTTCGAGATATTTTGCAACGATATAAGCTAGGACTATAATGAAAATTGACGACAAAATAGGCAATAAAAAATATGGTATTTGTGGGAAATAATTATGAATTTTAATGATAGATGCAATTAGCATATTCTCGTGCAACAAATATAACGGATAACTTATAAAGCCAATAAATGTAAAAAGTCTTGTACAAAATATAGCCCCAAACTTCTCCCAAAACAATGCTGCAAAAAACACCAGATTAACAGCAATTAAATAGATTAATAATGTCAAATCTTGGAATTTATAAGCATAAAATAGCGAGCATACTACTGTAAAGATGATAGCCGCAAGCGTCTTTTTATCAGGTTTTTGATAATACATATAAGTTAATGCACCCGCGACGAACCATCCAAAATGTATAAAAGATCCAATATATGTTTTCAATAATCCAGATTCGTGGATAAGATTGTGGAAAATAAAAATTTGTAAAATGCAAGCTGACAAATACAAAAGAAAGATGCCTAACAATGCTATATTTCTGTTAAACATAAAGTATAACGCACCAAAAATGATGTAGAATTTAACTTCGACATATAGCGACCAAAATGACAATTCTAAAACAGGAAAATCTGTTTTAAAAATCATTTCCAAAATACCATTATTAATAAATGTAATCCCAGGCAAAAGCGATTTTAACTCCGGAATTCCGAAAGGCCTTTCATAGAAAAAACTTGCGGTTAAATACACGAGAAAACTGCAAATTAACATACTCGGAAAAAGTCTAATCCATCTATTTTTCAAAAACTTCCAGTAATTTGGTGTCTTTTCAACCGACATCAAAATCACAAATCCAGATATCAAAAAAAATAATTGAACGCCGAGACTTCCATATTTGAACAAGATAATCTCCGAAAATTGTCTTTTATAAGGATAGTACGCGTCCCACACCGAGTAACCATGGAATAATAGTACCAGCAGAATTGCCAAACCTCTTAGCCCATCAAGAACTAAAATACGTTTTTTACTTGCAGTCATATTTTTTTCGTGTAAAGAACAATTTGCTCTTTGTTATTGTGTTTTTAATAAAGTCAAACGCAAATTTAGTTTATTTCTTAAAGAAAAATCTATTTTAACAAGTGCGTTTTTTTGAAAGATAAAATTTGCATCAGTTTAATTTATGTTTTTTTATCAGAACATTAATTTTAGTAAATTATTTTCATAGAAAATACATTTAATGTGAGATGTTTCAATTGCCTGTTAAAGAAGCTGGCATACTAAAACAGTTTTTTTTAATTCAAATAAATGTTGCTTTTAGGAGCAATTGTTTTCATCGAAAAGCTTTTATTATTTTTTTTTGGTAGCTTTTTTACTACGTCGATTGCTTTTAGGAGCAATTGATTTCATCGAAAAGCTTTGTATTATTTTTTTGTAGCTTTTTCCCGCTATCCGCTATATCTTTAATGCGCCGCTCGGACGGCTCCGCGAAGCTCCGCCGCCTCACGGCGCCTCAAAGGATGCCGCTTCTATCGGGGCTAATATAATAATAAGATTACTATAGTATAAAATCCAGATTCATGATAAATTTTAATTTTCTTACTTTTGAACAAATTGTAAGAATATGATTTTCGAGGAAGCCAAAGTTTTTAGCAAAGAAAACCTTCTGGAGCATTTGGTTGTCGGTCATCCGTATCATCCCGCAAGACCTGCTTTTTTGTTTTTGAAGGAAGGTTACATCAAGCTTCGTGAGCAGATCAATGTGTACACGCTTCATAAAAACGGCGTGACTCTTATCGACAGCACTTCCGTTTATGAAATCCTTGAATACAGCCCAGATATCGATATTCTTATCGTTGCTTATAATCGAAATTTCTTTGATACACTTAACTTAAAACTCAATAGACTTCATGCTTTTCGAAGTATCAGAGCCGAATTTAAGAAAGGCTATCAAGCAAGCGAATCCGAGTTTCCTGCTTTATGGCAGAACGTTCTCAATATTCAATATTATATCGAAAACATCGACCAACAAGAATATCAAATCGAAATTATTGAATCTTTATTTGCTGCGTTAGTTTATCAATTGGCCAATATTGTCGCGCATCAACGTATAATTTCCAAACAAAAAATGTCACGGTCTCAGGAGATTGCGTTCGATTTTATAAAACTGGTTACGGGCAATTTTAAAATTGAGCGGAATGTGGAATATTACGCGCAGCGCTTAATGATTTCTAGTCGCCATTTAACTGTGGTTTTAAAAGAAGTTTTCGGAAAAAGCGCTATTCAGATTCTTAATGAATTTGTTTTGAACGAAGCTAAGGCGCAACTTAGTTCAAGTTTAAAACCGATTAATGAGATTTCTAACGATCTGAAATTCAGTGATCAATATTCGTTCAGTCATTTCTTTAAAAAACATGAAAACTTGAGTCCTTCTCAGTATCGAAATCAATTTTAGATTTCAATCTTACTTTTGAACATCAAAACACGTAAACTGAATCATTTTAAACGCTTGTTTAGCGCGCTGACTTTGTCCTTTTAAAATTAAAGTAGAAAAAACTTCAAAATAACAACAAGGAAAACAATGAAAAATAAGGTACAACAAACGATGTTAGCACTCAGTATGCTAACATTTGGACTGTCTTATGCTCAAGAATCTCGCGATCTATCCGTATATAAAGTGATGGATTTGGCTTTGCAAAACCATCAACAACTTAAAGTTTCAGCAAAAAATGGTGGTCTCAAATTGCTAGTGCAACTTTTGTTTTTGTAAAAGTATTATTTTTT
>NZ_DAMBQF010000029.1:0-32455 GCF_032062245.1 Soonwooa sp. | reverse complement strand
TTCCTGCTCACTTTTCTACATCCGACAACAACAGCAGTAAAAAATCAAGAAAAAAATTCTACTTTTGAAGTGTACTGAAAATGGGGAGCTTACACAAATCTACCTAGTAATTTTAATTAATCTGGATTTTAATTAGTATAATAATTTTATTCAACAGTATAAAATTCAATTTATTATATAATTAACAATAAGATAAAAAAAGATAAACATTTAAGCTTCTGCTAATTTTTTCAACATACCATTGAAAATTAATCCGTGAAATGGTAAAACGGAATACCAATATAACCTTCCAGATACACCAAGAGGACGAAATGTTGCTTTTTGATGCAATACCCCATCTTTGATATGAAATTCTAACCAAGCTTCTCCAGGAACTTTCATTTCCGCAAAAAGTAAAAGACGTTTTTCTTCTTTGCTAGCATACAAAACGCGCCAAAAATCTAGAGAATCTCCTGCTTCTAATTCGCTGTTATTCCTCCTGCCTCTTCTCAAACCCACTCCTCCAAAAATTTTATCAAGAAACCCTCTTATTTTCCATAGAAAATTTGCATAATACCAACCTGTTTTACCACCAATCCTGAAAACTCTATCAATTACAGCATCTTCATTATGAATTTTAATTTTTCTAAAATCCTTGAAACAACCTTTTTCTGGAACTTCTAGATATTGCCAAACATTTCTATTATGAAATTTATTTGCAAAAGAATCATACCAACTGCTTAAAACATCATTTTGCTTAATTTTATCAAAAGCCATATTAATGGCTTCTTTGTAAGAAAATAAATGAATACCTAAATCAGAAGCCAAGGAATTGGGTTTTGCAATCACATCAACTTTCATGCTATCAACCAAATTTATTGCCAAAGAATAGGTAGTAGAAGTAATGAAATATAACCAATATGACGAAAGTCTAGGAGTCATTACCGGAACCATAAATATCCATCTTTTAAGACCACGCACTTCGGCATATTGCATTAGCATTTCTTTATAGGTAAGAACATCATTACTTGCAATATCATAATTTTTATTATACGTTTTTTCTACACCCAAAACTTTGGTTAAAAATTGTATTACATTTCTAATTCCGATTGGTTGACATTTCGTTTTCAACCATTTTGGAGCTACCATAATTGGTAATTTTTCGACTAGATCTCTTATAATTTCAAAGGAAGCACTTCCTGAACCCACAATGATGCCCGCCCTTAAACACGTTAAAGCATATTTTTCACTTTTTAATGCGTGTTCTACATTTTTTCTTGATTGAAGATGTTTTGAAAGTTTATCTTCGTTGATAATTCCAGTAAGAAAAACAACCTGTTTAACATTTGTTTTCTCTAATGTTTTTCTAAAATTTTCTGCAGATTTTTTTTCTTTTTCTAAAAAATCGCCATCACTTGAGGACATTGAATGTATCAAATAATAAGCAAAATCTATATCCTTAGGAATATTTTTGAGCGTAGATTCATTCAAAAAATCATTTTCTAACACTTCAATTTTATCAAGATGACTAGTATATAATTTAAGGCCAAATCTTTTTTTATCTCTTACTGAGCAAACAACATCATGACCTTCTTCTAATAACTGAATCAGAAGTCTTTTACCAATATAACCCGTAGCACCAGTGAGAAATATTTTCATGAAATTATTATTTTTTCTAAAATCTTATATCTACTTTCGAAGATAAATTTAACCCTGTTAACCACCATACTTCCAGCAAGAACATCACCTAATATTCCCAATGGAAGTTTAAAATTGACGATATCAGTCATTAAAACTTTTCCTTCAGAGGTTTCAGTAAAATGATGCTCATGATGCCACATGGCATAGGGACCAAAACGCTGTTCATCAACAAAAAACTTTTTTTCCTGTAAATGCGTGATTTCGGTAATCCAATTACTAGAAATTAAAGGAAGTATTCCTATTTTATAGGTAATAATTTGTCCAGCGTATGTTGTATCAGCAGGATTATTCGTAATACTGAACTTCATTTCTTCAGGGGTAATTTTATCTAAATTCTTAGGAAGCGTAAAAAAATCCCACGCTTTTTCTAAAGAAATTGGTAGAATTTGTTCTGAAGTTAACGTATAAATACCGGATTGTTTTTTAATTGAAATTTTCATTGAAAAAACTAATTTTTGATAGATAGAGGATAATTAAATTTTCTTCTTAAATACTCAAACAGAACTACACTAGAGTATAACATGGTAAAACAATAAAAGCTATCTTCTAAAGGCATAGTTCCCACACGAATTCCTAAGTTTTCATCATTATTATAATACACCACAGGGCTATCGGTAAACATTCCTGTAAGTGCAGAATTGACTAAAAAAAACGGAACATAAATTAAAATAAAACTCAAATAAAATCTACGAGCATATTCCCATTGAGTCAATATTTGAAACAACATAAGCAAAGCAAAAAGTCCAAAACTTGAAGCGGTGTAAATTTTGTCTAAATTCCAAACAAAAACGCAAAAACTTACCATGAATAATAAAATACTAATACCTTGTGTTACTTTCTTTGTAAGCTTAATTGTTGGAAAAAAATATTCTAAGGAATAATGTATAAAATTACTTGCATAAGGAATTAATAAGAAAAAGAGCCATTCTTCTAGTGGGAGTTTAAACAATCGAAATCCGACTAAATATTGATCATTAAATCCCCAAACATTTTGATACGCAAAGTAAATATCCCAAAGAATAAAGAAAAAACCCACAATAAATATTGCTGAGAAAAAAGGCTTCCAAAAACGAATAAAATTCATCCATTTCTTTTCAAAACTAAAAAGAAAAGGAACTACAAAACTCGAAATATCTAAAAATAAATATAAGTACTTTTCCAAAATTTAAGTTATGAAATTGACATTTTAGCTTCTCTAAAATATTTCATGGGAACATATAACATCCCGAAGCATTCTCCATCTTCTTTACCAAGATGTTTGTGGTGAATTTTGTGAGCTTTTCTTAATCCACGGAAATACCAATTGTTTGTTTTATCAAACCACTTAAATCGTCTATGAATCAGCACATCGTGAATTAAAAAATAAGCAATTCCATACATCAGGATTCCTAAACCAATGAAAAACATAAAGTTAATACCATTCACTGTTCCGAAATAGAACAATAGCATACTAGGGATAGCAAATACAACAAAGAAAAAATCATTTTTTTCAAAAACATGAGGATAACCCGGTTGATGATGATCTTCGTGAAAATACCAACCCAAACCATGCATAATGTATTTGTGTGTTAGCCAAGTAACACCTTCCATTGTTACAAAAACCGAAAGAGTGATGAGTAAAAATTGTATTGCTTCCATTTTTTAGATTTCAAAATATTTTTTTATAAAAATGATGAGATCATCATCCCCACAATTTTTGTAATTTTTCATAATAAACTCTTTATCCGTCTTCATATTTTCGTCATAACCTAATAATTTAGGCGTTTTTTCCTGAGAAATATACCTCATTAGTCTAATTTCCACATTATTTGGCTCTTTCTTCACAGCATCTTCCAGTAATTTCTTTCCCTTTTTGAAATATGAATATTTGCTTATTGGATTACCGGCATATTTCGCCATAAAAAAATTCCCAACAGCATAAAAAGCTTCATAAATTGGTTTGTTAGTAGTTTCATAAGCGTATTTCGATTTATTAATCAAATTTTTACTCACTTCTTCTGATGTTTCTCCTTTTTGAAGGTAAGTTCTTAGTTCCGATAAGCTTTGAGATTTAAAAAATCCAAAACTAAATACCAGTAAAAAAAGTAATTTTTTCATCTTACCAAATTAAAGTTTTTTGCTAAAATCATTTCACCAAGAAGATAAATTTTTCTGGCATTTGAAACACTTATCCTTTTTTGCATGAGGACTTCCGGCTTACACTTCTTAATTTTTTTAAACAAATTGGTATAGTATTTATATGCCATAAAAACTGCTAATTTAGAAGACATTGGAAGCATTTTAATTCCTATTAAAGCATGTTCAAAATCTTTTGCAATATCTTTTTCAATCTCTAATTTATCCTGAAGTGAGAAATTTCTAAAATTCACATTAGGAAAATAAGTTCTTCCTAAGTCACAAAAATCTGCATTAATATCCCTTAAAAAATTAATTTTTTGAAAAGCTGCTCCTAAGCTTTGTGCATAAGGTTTTAATTTTTCATACTCTTCAGAATTACCATCAACAAATACTTTTAAACACATAAGTCCAACCACTTCGGCACTTCCATAAATATATTCATTGTATTTTTCATCATTTAAATCTTTGATTTCACCCAAATCCATTCTCATAGAATGCAGAAAAGCATCTACCAAATCCTGAGAAATATTTTTTTCTTTCTGAGTTTTACAAAACGAATGTAAAATTGGATTTAAAGAAATGCCATTTTGTAAACCATTGCGATAATTTCTCTCAAATTCATCAAGCAGTTTTGCTTTATCATAATCATGAAAGGTATCTACAATTTCGTCTGCAAAACGTACAAATCCGTAAATATTGTAGATATGCTGACGAATTTCTGGCTTGAATAAAGTAGAAGCGCGAGAAAAAGACGTGCTGTATTTTTCGGTAACCATTTTTGAGGTTAATCCAGAAACCTGATTAAAAATTTGGAAATTACTCATGATTTTTTGTTTTATTCTATGGAATCTGTGTGTTTTAAAATATAATCCGTAACTACTTTACCTGAGATTAATGCAGGTGGTACACCTGGTCCAGGAACGGTTAATTGACCTGTATAAAAGAAATTCTTTAAATTTTTATTCTTAATACTTGGTCTCAAAATTGAAGTTTGCATTAAGGTATTCGCCAAACCATAAGCATTACCTCTACACGAATGATAACGCTCTTTAAAATCATTAACTCCAAAAGATTTTTTGAAAAGAATAGCATCACTCAAATCTTCTCCAGTGCATTTTTTAATTCGATCCAATATAATTTGAAAATATTTCTCGTGAATCTCTTTGTTATCTTCTAAATCTACCGCAACCGGAATTAAGAAAAATCCCACTTCTTTGCCTTCTTCACAAAAACTATCATCTGTTTTGCTTGAAAAATTTGCATAGAACAATGGTTTTTTAGGCAATTCTTTGGTGTCATAAATTTCTTTTGCATGAAGTTCAAAATCGGTATCAAAAAATAAATTATGATGCAGGAGATTCTTCACTTTTCTATTGAATGCCACATAGTACAAAAATGAACTTGGCGCAAAGGTTTTCTTTTTCCAATATTCTTCAGAATAATTTCTGTTGCCATTTAACAATTTTTCGGTATGTGCATAATCTGCTCCAGAAATAAAAACATCTGCCTCGTAGATTCCATTTTTAGTAATAACTTTTTTCACTTTATTTTCAGAGCTTACAATCTCAGTAACTTCTTCGTTTACTCTGAATTCTACCCCTAATTCTCTTGCTAGTTTCACCATACCCAGTGCCACAGCATTAAAACCTCCTTTCGGATACCAAGTACCCAATCCGAAATCGGCATGATTCATAAAATTGTAAAAAGCAGGCGTTTTATTGGGTTTTGCACCAAGAAAAAGAACAGGAAACTCCAAAATACTCGTTAGTTTAGGATTTTTAATATTCTTTTTTACCTGTTGAGAAATATTTTTTACAAAAAGATTTAAGCGCTTTGCTGTTTCCAGGGAAACTACTTCCAAAAGTGAAAGCCCCGGATTGTAAACCAAGTCCTGCATCGCAATACGATAATTTTCTTTGGCTTCATCCATAAATCTTTTCAAATGTTTACCACTTCCTTTTTCAACTTTTTCAAAAGTGTTAATAATTTGTTCGGGAGTATCTTCAATATCAATAAAATCATTTTCTCCAAAAACAACTCTGTACGCAGGAGAAAGCTTTTCTAATTGATAATAATCGTAAACTTTTCTGCCAAAATCTGAGAAAAATCTCTCAAAAATATCCGGCATCCAATACCAACTTGGTCCCATATCAAACTTGAAACCATCAATTTCTATCATTGACGCTCTACCTCCTAACTGCTCGTTTTTCTCCAATACCGTAACTTCATAACCAGCTTTCGCCATATAACAGGCAGAAGCAAGGGAAGAAAATCCTGAACCAATTATAACTACTTTTTTCAAAATCAATTTTTATTTAACGGTTTAATTGAAAGATTATTTACATATTATAATACATTCTCATAATGATGCCCGAAATACTCTTTTTTAGTTTTCAGATAAGAATGATTAATTTCATTAGGCGCTATAATCAAAGGAATTCTTCTTTTCAGTTTAATATCGCTTTGTTCTACATATTTTGCTTTCTCTGGATTATTCGTTAAAAGATTAATCTCCTTTACTTCCAAAATTTTCAGCATATCTATAGCAACATTAAAATCTCTAGCATCTGCAGGTAATCCTAATTGCAGATTAGCTTCAACCGTGTCAAGACCTAATTCCTGTAGTTCATAAGCTCTGATTTTATTAATAATGCCGATATTCCTACCTTCCTGACGAAGATACAAAATTATACCGCCATTTTCTTGCATATATTTCATTGCAGCATCTAATTGCTGACCACATTCACATTTTTTTGAATGAAAAATTTCTCCTGTAATACATTCCGAATGAAAACGAACATTAACAGGTTTTGTAAAATCTGTATTTTCTGCAATCATCGCAATATGAGGCATCCAATTTTCGTCATTATCCGAAAAAGCAACCATTTTGAAGTCCCCAAAATCAGTTGGTAGATTGGCTTTTGCTTGTGGTTTTATCATGTCATTAATTTTATAAATTATTTTTATTGTACAAATATATACCAATTATTAAATACTTAGTAAAATATTTTACTATTTTTGTCATAGATAAATTTTATTAACAACAGAAAGTATACATATAAAACATAATCAAATGAAAAACAAGGAGTTAAATTCAGATTATTTACTATCTCTTTATGGAGATTATTTATTAGAAAACAGAGAAAGACCTAAAAGCGTCTACAGTTTTGCGAAGGAAAACAAATTTGAAGAAAAAGAATTCTATCAATTTTTTTCAAGTTTTGATCATTTAGAAAAAGAAATCTTGAAACATTTTTTTCAAAAATCACTAGACCTGACTATAGAAATACAAGGCTATGAAGAAATGAGTGCTAAAGAAAGATTATTGAATCTTTATTTTATCTTTTTTGAAAATCTAACGATGAACAGGTCTTTGGTTACAATGATTTTAGAAAAAAGAGATTTAACAACGTTACAAAAAATGCAAAAACTAAAATCTGAGCATCAGGCATTTATTAAAACATTAGACTTTAATGATTTAGAAATTTTAGAAAAGGCAAAAGAATCATTTAAAAATTTCAACTCTAAATCTAGAGAAGAAATCCTTTGGTTGCACTTTTTATCTATTATAGAATTTTGGCAAAAAGACGAATCACCAAACTTTGAAAAAACGGATTTGTACATAGAAAAAACGATAGACACTGGTTTTCAGTTTATAGACCATGAGCCTTTGAAGAAGTTTGTAGACTTAGGAAAATTTTTGTGGAAAGAGAAGTTTCAAAAAATTTAAAGAATGAAAACATTAGATAGAATTCCTACAGGAAAGATAGACCGTGCAAGTAATTTGATTAAGGCTGGAGCAAAAGTTGGAGTAAACTATATTAAATATTATGGTAACAAACTCACCAAAGATGAAGAGGAAGCTAAATCAATTTTAAATCGTGATAATGCCGAAGATATTTATGACAGCTTAAAGGAACTAAAAGGATCTGCACTAAAAGTTGCTCAAATGTTGAGTATGGAAAAAAACATTATGCCTCAGGCTTATGTAGAAAAGTTTTCTTTAGCTCAATTTTCGGTTCCGCCACTTTCAGGAGCTTTGGTAAAAAAAACTTTCAGAAAATATTTTGGGAACAATCCTGAAGCCATTTTTGACACTTTTTCTCCTGAGTCTGTAAATGCTGCGAGTATCGGACAAGTTCATAAAGCCACAAAAAACGGAAAAGTATTAGCGGTAAAGATTCAATATCCTGGCGTTAAAGAAAGTATTTCATCTGACTTGGCTATGGTGAAACCAATTGCTATGCGAATGTTTAATATTAAAAAAGAAGGTTCGGAAGCCTATTTTCAAGAAGTAGAACACAAATTATCTGAAGAAACCGATTATACATTGGAACTTGAAAGAAGTCAAAGCATTGTAAATCGCTGTAAACACTTAGATAATTTGAAATTTCCCAATTATTATCCTGAATATTCTTGTGAGAAAATAATTACAATGGATTGGTTAGATGGTCAACATTTTTCAGAATTCACCAAAGAACGACATTCACAAGAAATGCTAAATAAAATAGGACAATCTTTTTGGGATTTTTATATGTATCAGATGCACGAATTAAAACAAGTACATGCTGATCCTCACCCTGGAAATTTTCTTATTTCTGATAAAGGAAAACTAATGGTGATTGATTTTGGTTGTATTAAAGAAATTCCTCATGAATTTTACGAACCTTATTTTGAATTGGCAAAGAGTGAAAATTTACACAACAAAGCGTTTTTTGAGAATAAATTATACGAATTAGAAATTCTGCGAACACAAGATTCTGCAGAAGAAAAAGTATTTTTCACCAAACTATTTCACGAAATGTTGGAATTATTTACAAGACCTTTTAATCAAGAATATTTTGATTTTTCAGATGAATCATTTTTTCAAGAAATAGCTGATTTAGGTCAAAAATACGCCAAAATATCAGATGTAAAAAACATGAATACCAACCGAGGTTCTAGACATTTTATCTATTTAAACAGAACTTTCTTTGGACTATATAATATGATGCACGATTTAGGAGCCAAAAATATTGCTATCAATAATTATAAAAAATATCAATAATGCATTTTGGTACAAAAGATATTCAAGAATTACAAGAAAGAAAACGAGCTAATCTGATTAATTGTATCTCGGGTTACAAATCAGCTAATCTAATTGCAACACGCTCTAATGATGGTTTTGAAAATGTTGCCGTTTTTAATTCCGTGGTACATTTAGGTTCTAATCCACCTATTTTAGGCTTTATTTTAAGACCAACAACAGTCGCACGAAACACTTACGACAACATCAAAGAAAATGGTTTTTACACCATTAATCATATTCATCAAGGAATTTTTGAAGAGGCTCATCATACTTCTGCGAAATATCCTAAAGAAATATCGGAATTTACTAAAACGAATTTAAAACCTGAATATAAATGCGATTTTTTTGCACCTTTTGTTGAAGGTTGTAAAGTTCAAATGGCCTTAGAGTTTCTAGAAGAATATCATATTAAAGCTAATGGAACGATTATGATTTTAGGAGAGATTAAACATCTTTTTGTGGAAGATACTATGATTTTTGATGACGGTTTTGTGGATTTATCCAAAGGAAAAACGGCTTGCATTAACGGACTGGAAGCTTATGCATTCCCTAATTCTATTGTGCGTTTGGGATATCAACGACCCAAAGAATGAAAAGAGTAAAAAAAAAACATTTACCTTCAAAAATTTGTCTCACCTGTGGCTTGTCCTTCACTTGGAGAAAGAAATGGGAGAAAAATTGGGAAGAAGTAAAATTTTGTAGTGAAAAATGCAGGAAAAGTAAAAACTCAAAATCACTCTGATATTTAAAAATATAAATTATTATGATGACAGAAAGAGATTTAGACCGAATTATAGAAATGGCTTGGGAAGACAGAACTCCTTTTGAAGCCATAAAATTACAATTCAAAATATCCGAAGCACAAGTCATTGAATTGATGAGAAAGGAACTAAAAAGAAGTTCATTCAACCTTTGGAGAAAAAGAGTAAACTCAGGAGTTAGTCAGAAACATCTGAAAAAGAGAAATCCCGAAATCAATAGATTTAAATGCGACAGACAAAGAACAATTAGTTTAAATAAAATATCAAAAAGATGAAAAATATAGTCATTATAGGTTGCGGAAGTGGTATTGGATTGGCAACAGCAAAAGAACTACAAAGCAGTAATCAAATCATTGGAATTTCTAAAACTAAAAATTCAGCAATTGAAAATTTAAATATACAATTTCATGAAAAAAACATCATTACAGATAATATAGATGACATCCCTTTTCCTGAGGTTATTGATGGAATTGTTTATGCACCAGGAAGCATCAACTTAAAACCATTTAACCGATTAAGTATAGATGATTTCAAAAATGATTTTGAAATCAATGTTTTAGGAGCGGTTATCATTATTCAAAAGTTATTGCCTAATTTAAAGAAATCTGACAATGCAAGTATTGTTCTTTTCAGTAGTGTTGCTGCAAAAATGGGAATGCCTTTTCACGCTTCTATTTCCGCAAGTAAAAACGCTGTTGAAGGCCTAGTAAAAAGTTTAGCTGCTGAATTTTCAGCTCAAAAAATAAGAGTAAATGCCATTGCCCCATCATTAACAGAAACCAAATTAGCCACT
Organism: Soonwooa sp.; assembly: GCF_032062245.1. Taxonomy (NCBI): domain Bacteria; kingdom Pseudomonadati; phylum Bacteroidota; class Flavobacteriia; order Flavobacteriales; family Weeksellaceae; genus Soonwooa; species Soonwooa sp. The sequence goes on along the minus strand of NZ_DAMBQF010000029.1, from coordinate 22,035 downwards.
GCTTTATTGGCATCACCAGAGAAAAGAGAAGCCGCCGCGAAAAGACATCCGCTACAGAAAATAGGAAATCCAGAAGAAATTGCAAAAATGGTTATATTTTTACTTTCTGATTCTTCCAGTTGGATTACAGGACAAATTTTTGCTATTGATGGAGGATTGAGTACAATTAAATTATAAAAGATATGGACACAAGTTTTTTGCTTAATCTAATATTAGAAGTTCAGGCATACGAACAATCAAAATCTAATAAAAACAATTTTACTATAGAAGATTTTAGAATATGGCTAAACGAAAAAGCCTATCAAAATACAAACCCAACTGAACTTTTTAAAAAAGAAAATCAGAAAGTATTTGATTTAGAAAACGAAATTGCAAAGCAAGTAATATTGCTTGGTAGATTTTCTAAACAAATGATTCGCAGAGGATTAAAGGATTTTCCAAGTTTAGCCAATGAAGAGTTTACATATCTGTATCGTTTAATGGATGAAAAATCACTTACCAAAACTCAATTGGTAGAGAGAAATGCTCACGAAAAACAAACAGGTATGGAAATTATCCGAAGATTGGTGAAAAATAATTTGATAGAAGAATTTTCAGATGAAAACGATAAAAGAATAACACGACTAAAAGTAACTGATTTAGGGAAAGAAGTTTTCAAAAAATCGGTTCAGGATGTTACTTTGGTTTCAAGAATTTTATCTGCTAAAATAAGTGATGAAGAAAAAGAAAGTCTACTTTCTATACTTAAAAAATTGAATGAATTTCATTTCACCGTTTATTATGATCACAAAGATTCTGACATTCACAAAATCAATGAATTAATCTAATGGCTAAAATTTGATTTTTTGGTTTAGAAGAGATTTACGGTTGAAAGACAATCATGGATTGTATGAGGCGCTGAAATCGGACAGCAAAGTTTTACCAATTTTTATTTTTGATGAAAACATACTTAATCAATTAGAAAATAAGTCTGATAGACGCGTTGATTTTATTGTTGAAGCACTACAAACGCTAAATTCATTCTTAAAAACTAAAGGAAAAGCTATCAAAATATACATCTGTAAGCCATTAGAAATATATCAAAAACTTATTGACGAATACGAAATATCGGCAGTATATTCTAACGAAGATTACGACCGCATGCACCAAAAGCTTACACAGAATGAAAAATATGCCAAAAAAATGTCGAGAATAAGAAGTAAAACAGTAGAACCCGTGATAGGAACGTTGGTCAACTTTACCAACATGAAGAGAGTCAATACACGAGGCATCAAAAACGCAAACAAACATGTAATGATGGCAACTTTAACGTACAACTTGAAGAAATACATGCGTTTTACCATTAAAAAACCAAGTATTTTAGCCCAAGTTCTATCCTTAAAACAAGAAGAACTTTGCTTTTGTAAAAACAGTCTTTTTAAACTTCAATAACTCAATTTTAAGCCTTCTAAAAATTAGAATTCTACACCTTAACTAAAATAAAACCTCGCTTAAAAGTACTTAAACGAGGTTGAAATTTTATGTTTTTGAAAACTATTTTCCAAAAAAGGAGTTGTGCAACAGTTACCGAAGGCTTGCCTTACAGCTACCTCCATCTTCCCACGATTCCAAAAGTGAAAAAACTTCCCACTATTTTAAGCCGTGAAGAAATCTGGCGAATGCTTCAAAGTGCCGAACTCCAGAAAGACAGACTGCTCATCGGCCTGATCTACGGTTGCTGACTGCGCTGTATGAAAGTAAGGAATATCAAGCTTCAGCATTTAGATTCCGGTTTCCACATTGGCAATCCTTCAGGGCAAAGATCTTTTCCATGCATGGCAAAGAAATCTGCACCGAAGTATTGGAACGCTGCTAGGTGTTGGAATTAAATGGTTGATGCTTTCTGCGAACCCGTCAGGTTTAGAACTAGTTTTCCTCATCGCCGGGTTGCAATTCATTGTGGAAGTCTTGGTCGTTCGAAATTATGGTTTGGCAATGATTTTCATTACACCTTTGACGATTTTTTTAGCAGAAAATGCTTCAGGTTTATTTACCGATGTGAACGAATTGATGGAAGCCCAAATTTTAGATACCTTTATCGGAAGTTTAATTGGCGTTTTAGTAGGATGGATATTGCATCACAAAATTTTCATTACCAAACTTGAAAAACAATTTCGCAGCGCACAGATTCAATGGCGTAGAAAATAATAAATTCCATTTCAGCATTGAGGCGGATTTTTTTTTTGAAAAAAACAATATTAAAATTTTAAAATATTTTTTAAAAGCAGTTCATATTTTAAATTCGGATTTTGTGTATATTTGATTCTGTTTAAAGTGGTTACGCAGCTCTCATCAAATTATTTTTAAATGTTAAAGCATAAATATTTTAGCAGAAAACTTAAAAACACAATTAAAGATTCCTCGGTTTTTGCTTAATGCTTTCGCGCCCGTAAAAATTCGGAGGATAGAAACTAATAACACCAATATGAAAATAAATTCTACTCTTTCTTCTAAGTTTCATGCACCAGAATCATCTTCTACTTTGTTGAAAAATCGTCTTTCGATGATTTGCAGATGTATGATGTTTTTTTGTTTGACTTTAGGTTTTACCTCCCGTTTGAATGGGCAAAACTTATCTGAAGTCATCAGCAATCTAAAATCAGAACTCAGTAAAAACCCCGACGATAAAAAACGGGCGTCGATTTACTCCGATCTTACTTGGTATTACGCCAGTGTTTCGGTGGATTCTGCGCTTAGTTACGGGAAAAAAGCCATTTCGGCAACGGAAAAACTTCAAGATTCTGTTATGTTGACGCAGGTTTACAGTGATTTGGGAGCGGTTCATTTTCGAAATAATGATTTCAAAAACTCAGAAAAAAATTATCTGAAATCTTATCAAATCCGCAAAAAACTAAAGAACGCCGCGGGAATTGCAAAACTCAATAATAATTTGGCTTCGGTATATCAAAGTAGTTTTCAGTACAACAAAGCAATGAAAATGTACCTGGAAGCTTTGAAATATTTTGATGCGAAAGGAGATGTGCGAAATTCCAACATCACGAAGGCGAATATTGGACTGTTGTTTGTGGATTTAAAGGACAATCGCAATGCGATCAAATACATTACAGAAGCGATCAACTATTTTGAATCTCAAGAAAGAAGCGTGGAAATAGAGAATAAACTCTGCGAAAATTACCTCAACTTGGGAAAGGCATTTCAGATGCAGAAAAATTATTCCGAAGCGGAAAAACAATATCAAAAGAGTGCAGCAATTTGTAATAAAATCGGGAATAAACAGGGAATTTCATTTGCCAACAGAAACTTGGGAAACCTCTACATAATGCAACAAAAAGATTCTTTAGCGCAAGTAAATCTCCAGGTTTCACAAGAAGTTCGGGAAGAATTTAATTCTAAAATTGATCAGGAAAGCAACAGCATCGATGTGGCGCAAAGCCTAATTGTAAAAGGCAAATACCAAGATGCTAAACGAATGCTTTTGAACATCTTGCCAACTTTTGAAAAGGAAAAATCTAAAGAAAATCAGCTTTCTACCTACAAACTGCTTACAAATGTTTATCACAACACTGCGCAGCCGGACAGTGCAGAATATTATTTTGAAAAATACATCGCATTAGATAATGAATTGGTGAATACCAACGTGATTTCCAGTACAACAGAGCTCGAAAAGAAGTACCAGACTTTGAAGAAAGATTCCGAAATTCTTCAGCAGAAATCGAAAATTTTTAAAAGAAATGTTGCGATTTCCTCGTTGGCCGCTTTGCTTCTTTTTGGTTTCGTTTTTTACAGAAACCGTCAACATCGCCAGAAAATGGAACATCAAAAAGCCATTCTCCATCAGCAAGATTTGGCTACAAAAGCGGTAATTACAGCCGAGGACAACGAGCGGAAACGGATGGCAACACACCTGCACGACGGAGTGGGACAACTTTTAATGGCTGCTAATATGAATGTGAGTGTCTTGAATGAATACAAAGACAATCCTGAAAATTTTAAAAACATCACGCAGAAAATATCGAATATTCTGTCGGATGCCATTGCGGATGTTCGTACGCTTTCGCATCAGATGATGCCGAATATGTTGATTAAAAACTCGTTGGCCAATGCCTTGAGAGACCTCATCGAGAAAACATCTACGCCAAAACTCGCTGTTAATCTTCAAATTGAAGGACTTGAAAACGAAATTGATCAAAATATTCAGGTGACACTTTACAGGATTATTCAAGAATGCATTAACAATACCGTTAAACATTCGGGTGCCGATAAAATCGATATTTCCGTGATACAGTCTGATAAAAAAATTACCACAGAAATTAAAGACAATGGCAAAGGTTTCGATCCTTTAAAAATTACGGAAAACAAAGATGGAATCGGCCTGCAAAATATGAAAGCCAGGATTGAAATGCTGAAAGGAAAAATGCGGATTGATAGCGATACAGATCGTGGTACAGAAGTTTTTATAGAAATACCAATCGTTTAATTATTTTCCTATGAAAATTGCCATAGTTGATGATCATCAGATTATAATTGATGGAATCGAAATGCTTCTCGGTTTGGAGAAAAATATTGCGATTGTGAAAACCTATACCGATGCCTTTGATTTTTTGCAAGATATGCGGGAAGAAAAGATCAATCCGGATTTATTGCTGATGGATTTAATGATGCCCACAATAAGCGGATTCGAATGTGCGAAAATCCTGAAACAGGAGTTTCCCAAGCTTAAAATTATTATTCTATCGATGAATTGTGATCCGAAAGTAGTTTATGAATTGGTTGAAAAAATAAAAATTGAAGGTTATCTTTCCAAAAATGTCAACAGACAGAATCTGGTGCGTGCACTGCAGGAGGTACAGTTGGGATACATTCACCTTAGCGAGGAAGCAGAAATGGCTTTGAACCAATTTAAGCGAAAAATCATTGATTATCCGCAAATCATATTGACCGCCCGCGAAAAACAAATCGTGAAATTAATGATCGACGGACTTACCAATAAAGAGATTTCTAATGCATTGTTCATCAGCGAAAGTACTGTAGAAACCCACCGAAAAAATATCTATCGAAAAACAGAAACCCATTCGTTTCCTAAATTAATTCAAGTGGTTGCCAACCTCAATTTATTGGCAGATTAATTTTCGATAGACTCAAAAATACCCTTTAGAGGGTAGATAGTCATCTGGATTTTGAGATACTTTTATCTCGTAAAAAAAATCACAGACTATGACAGCAAAAACTATTTTCAGTACGGCCGCCCTACTTGTCGGCGTTGCCACCTTTGCGCAACAATCCACCTTTGATATCCTGGAAAAGAATTATGAAATTTCCAGAAAAGCAAAAAAAGGCTATCTCGGTGGAGTAGAATCCAGCGGAAATGGAGGTTTTGAAATGGTGTATTTCCTGCCTTCAAGCAAAAGAAAAGTAAAGATTGAAACTTACACTTTCGACAAAGACGCCAATCTTGTCAACACCTTAAAAGACGAATGGGATGTAGAGAAAGTGAAGAAAAAATGGAAATTTTTCAATTTTAAAGGCGACGAATATATCACGACCGCAGCTTCGGTCAGTACCAATTTTACTGGGAAAATGATGTTTAAAAAACGCGAAATCAAAGCGAAATACAACTGGCTTGCCGGAGATTATGTGAAGCGGATAAAACTCCTCGACAAACAAAAACTCACCAGTGAAAACGGCGAAGAATATCTCTTCAGCGGTGCGTATGAAGTAGAACGAGACAGTACGATTTATGCGCTCGCATACCCTTATTCCAAAGGTGCTTCCCTTAATAATCTCGACTTAGTAAAGATCTCAAACACTGGAGAATCCAAAAAAATAGCTTCTATTGCAACGCCTACTCCTTTGAAACCTATTTTCTCCAAACCACTAATGGACGACAACAGCCGAGACGTTTCCAATGACGATTTCCCTAGAGATTGGATTGTAGTTTTAGCGCCAACCAAAGCTTACGGAAAAAGCAATGCCGGAACTCCAAATCAACTGACCTATCTTCGGATTTCTCCGGAAGGCGCGGTAAAGGAACAATTTAATTTCTCTGCACCATCGGCTGGTTTCCGTATTCTTAATGCTTACAACAAAGGTAATGAGGTGATTTTGTATGGTTTAGGAATTAAAAAAGAAGGAAAATATGCAGACGAAATCTTGGGAGCTACAGTGTCGCCATCAAGTATGGATGATGAGGAACAGGCCGCCGCTAAATCTACCGGGGGAATGCTCGGTGGAATTGGAAAAATGGCTAATGTGATCTCCGGGAAAGATGATATGGCGCCTTCACAGCAATCACTGGACAATGCCTTGGACGAAAAAAAATATGACGACTTTATCATTGCAAAAGTATCCGGGGGAAATGTTTCTGTCATTAAAGCGACGCCTATGGCTGAACTGAACCAAAAAGCAGTTGCCGGGCCGGACATGAAAAAAGCATTAGAATTTGATGGAAAAAAATTTGTGACCAATAATTTCCAAATCTTAAAAGATGGTTCGATGATGCTGAGTGTGCAAGATTATAAACCTGAAGGGAAAGGAATTGGACTTCCGGGAGGTAAAATGTTGGGTGCTTTGGCAGGCGTTTCTACCAGCAAAAGCGGCGACAGCTATGACCGAATTTATAAAGGCATGTATCTGCTGCATTTTTCTCCGGACGGGAATTTGATAAGAAACTACACCGTGCAGCTCGATCAGAAAAATAAGAAAGGATTTTTCAATAATTCACCGATGACAGCAGATAATTTCCCTGCTGTAGGATATTTAATTGAAAGCAAAGACGGAAAATCTGTTAACTGGATTATGGAAATTGTGAAAGCTATTGATAAAGACACCAGTTTTAGTTCAATGAGCAATTATTTCACCGGAACCACCACCAATACTACAACCACCACGTATTCACCATTCTACAGTATTGAATATGGTAAGATTGATCTTGCTACCGGAAAATCTTCAGAATTCAGGACATTGGGTGACTTAGAGAAAAAGAAATATTACCTCTACGATAAACATAACCGCATACAGATTGGCGACTATATTTATTTCTTCAGCGAAACTCCAAATGGCGACCGACTTTTGGTTTCCAGAATGGATGTCAACCAATAACAATCTGTGATTCCGTGCCTGTGTAGCTTCGGTTTCCGGGTGCGGTTTTCTTTTAACCAAATTAAAATTTTATATTATGAAAAATCTGTTTTTTTATTTCAGAACCTTGATAGTTTTAGCGGTTCTATTCATTTCCTGTGACAGAAACGAAGATGATGGAACAAACACCGCAACTTCCTCAACTGCAGGATTTACATGGAAAGAAGACTCCGAAACTGGGCCTGAACAGAAATCTTCCTCTGCCTATTTTCAGGGAAGTTCCATTTTCGCACTTAATGCTTCTAATACTACTGTATTCGAAATTAATCTGATGAAAAGTTCCGCGGTAGGAACTTATGTATTCGACGGCGATTACATCAAAGGTACAGCTCTGGTTTACGTTACCAAAAATTTCAACGCCACGGGTGGAACCATCACAATAACTGAAAAAACGGACTCCAAAGTTTCAGGAAAATTCGAAGCTACCGGCACAGGAAACGGCATTACAAAAGTTTACGGAACATTCACAGGTATTCCGATGAAATAATTTTCTGCCACAATTAATTCCTATCCATCGAAAATATTCCTGCGATAAAGAATTTTATATTTTTTGCTTACTCTAAATAAATTCCTTTTCGATGGATTCAAACAAAAAAATCCAATTGAGCAGATCAACTGGATTTTCGTTTATCAAAATTTGCAGTAAATATTTTTATGAGGAAATGTTATGCTTAAAAAGCTTCCGAACTTTCCGTTCAACAACACTTTCATTTTTGGACTTCTAGCGATCAACCGAAGTTTATTTATCGGTCAGCTATTGAAACACCTCTAGTAATGTTATTTTTTATAATAATCTCCGGCTAAACTTGCACCACCGCCACAAAAGTAATTTAATGCGAATCTATCTTCAAATTTTGAAGTAAATACTTCAGCTGTTTTATCCTTAAATAAAATCGTCATCGTCCCTTTTAATTCGTTATTGATGGTTTTTAAATCAACATCAATCTGATTATTCACTAACTTTCCTTTGCCTTCAAAAGTACACCCTTTCACAGCACCGGTAAATGAAATTTTTACTGAATAAATACTGTCATTTTCAGATTTCAATTCAAGAATTTGGTTGTATCCTTTGTCACTGGCGTTGGTGTTATACGTACCGTTCAACTCAGCGGGTGTGAATGCTTTTACTTCTTTAAAAATATAATTTTGTGCTAATTTTCCGCTTACTTCTTTTTTATCAGCATCCAATCTAACCAAGGTTTTGTTGGGTTTTACCAGATAATATTCCTTGGGCGAATTTGGGAGGGATACTTCAATAATATCATCATTCTTTGTCCAGGTACCATACTCGTTTTCAGAAGTACCGTCGCTGTCTAAATACGATGTACTTTTAACCGCTTTGTTGTCTTTTTGGAAGGTAATATAGGTTTCGATTCCCATACAATCTGCGCAAGGCAATGTTGCCGTGTAGATTCCTGAAGAAAAATCATTATTCTGCTGTGCCTCTGTTTTTGTCTGCTCTTTATTTGCAGTTTCAACGGTTGATTTACTGTCGCTACAAGAAACAAAAATGGTGGTTAGAGCTGCTACGGTTAAAAATTTAAATGTGTTCATTATTTTTTTTTGATTAATTTAAAATGTTTGATGATCTAATAATTGATACTAAAAGACAGATTTAAGTCTTGAGAAGTATTTAAATAGAAAAATTTCAAGTCCTTATCTTTGATAAAAGCATAAATTTCCATCGAAAACCTGCTGTTATCGTTGCAGGTGATTTCCCATAGTGCAAAAAATAACAAACTTAATTTTTGTCAGCTTAAATACTCGCACAACTTTGTAAAGATCCATTAAACAAGGCTAAAACTGACTTACAAAAAAGAGACCATTCTAGAGGTCTCTTCAATATTTTTATCAATTTTTTAGGATAAAATAGGAATGTAGAAAAGCTCCCAAGCTTCTATACATAGGTAGCGGTGGGATTGCAAGTTAAAGGAAACACTAATTATTGCTCACCGATAATTTCACTTCTATATTATTTCTGGTGGCATTAGAATAAGGGCAAATTTGATGCGCTTTTTCTGTAAGTTCCTGCGCTTCTTCCAGGGAAACGCCCGGGATATTTACATCGAGTTCCACGGCAAGCCCGAATCCGCCGTTTTCAATTTGGCCTATGCTTACTTTGGCTGTTACGGTGGTTTCACCCGTTTCGGTTTTTGAAAGCATAATGACTCTGTTCAGGGCGCTGTCAAAACATGCGGAATAACCTGCCGCAAAAAGCATTTCCGGGTTTGCGAAATCGTCATTCGCGCCGCCCAGAGCTTTTGGCATTCGTACTGCTAAATCTATAACGCCATTGTCGCTTTTTACCTGGCCGTTTCTGCCACCCTTTGCGGTGACACTGGTAGTGTACATTGGTTTCATAAGTTACTTTTTTAAATTATTGATTAATTGGGTTAAGGTCTCTTTAAAATTTTCGAGATCTTCAATTTTAATATTGATTTGTGAAAGAAGTTTTTGCGGAATGCAGCACGCCTGCTGTCTCAAATCTTTTCCCTGTTCGGTGAGGAACAGCAACACCATTCTTTCATCGCTCTTGTTTCTGATTCTACTAATTAATCCTTTAATTTCCAATCTTTTAAGCACAGGAGTCAAAGTGCCGCTATCCAGAAAAAGTTTTTCACCGATAGCAGATACTGTCAGGCCTTCCTGTTCCCAAAGGACCATCATCACAAGGTATTGTGGGTAGGTTAAACCCAGTTCCTGCAGAATAGGCCTGTACAGTCCCGTAATTTCCTTCGAAAGAACGTAGAGCGGAAAGCAGATTTGTTGATCAAGTTTTAAAGATTCCGATTTTTCCATCATTTGCAGGGAAAGTTCATTTACTTGAAAATAACGAATTCCTCCATCGGGATTCTTACTTTTTTCATACTGGAAAGCCAGTCTCTTTCTTCGTCGCGGTAGCCAAGATAAAGCAAACTTACACTTTTTAAACCCATTTCGCGCAGACCTAAAATTTCATCCACCACTTCATTGCTGAAACCTTCGGCTGGGGTGCTGTCGATTTTCAGTTCGGCAGCTTGTGCCATTGCCAGGCCAAAAGCAATATAGGTTTGGCGCGCTGTATGTGCAAAATGCTGATCTGCAGTTTGCGCTCCGTACATTTTTTTCAGCTGATCGGTATAGCTCCCGAATCTTCCTCTTGGCAATTCTCTCACATCGGTGTGATAATCATAAACTTTGTCAATTTTTTCCTCGGAATAGCTGTCCCAGGCTGCGAAAACTAAGACATGAGAACAATCTCTCATTACCTCCGGATTTAGAGCGCCTGCCACCATTTTTTCCTTTAGTTCCTGGTTCTCCACAGAAATAATTCTGAAGGGTTGAAGTCCGGATGAAGTTGGAGCCAGCCTGGCCGCTTCTAAGATGCGGTTTAAATCTTCCTTTGCAACTTTTTTGGTTGGGTCATACGCCTTTACCGCGTGTCTCCACTGTAGATTTTCTAATAATGACATTGATATTGTATTTTAAATTAGTGAAATATTTTTTTAAACTTTCGCCGTCTAAAAAATTCTTTGGCAAATTTACCACCAATTTAAATTGTGCACAATATAATTGTGAAAAATATAAATTAGATAGAATCTATCAGGTCATAGCATTGCTGAATAGTTTTTAACAATTTATATATATATTTGTGAGGTCACAAAATAAATGAGCGTCAATCAAAACCAGTTTCGCAATCGGCTCTGGTTTGGGATACTGGTTAGCTCGCTCGCTATTTCGTCTGAAACTTTGAGTAGGATTAGAAGTGAGGTTTAAAATTATAGTTAATGATATCAGAAATAAAATTCAGAAAGGGAACGCAGGACGACTCTGATAAAATCTGGGAAATTCTCCAACAGGGCATCGAAAGACGCAGGCTGGACAACTCCCAACAGTGGCAAAACGGATATCCAAATCCGGAAACCGTACATTCAGATATTGAAAAACAAATCGGCTATGTTCTTGTGGAAAATGATAATGTTATCGCCTACTGTGCCGTGATTTTGAACGATGAACCGGCTTATGAAAATATTGAGGGAAAATGGCTTTCGGACGGGGATTTCAATGTGGTACACCGATTAGCAGTCTCTGATGAAGTTGCCGGAAAAGGGTACGCCACGGAGATATTCCGAAGGATTGAAGATCTCTCTCGCCAAAACGGAATTTTCAGCGTAAAAGTGGACACGAATTTTGATAACGCAGCCATGCTTCATATCCTTAAAAAACTGGGCTATACTTATTGCGGTGAAGTTTATCTGTCAGGCGGTGAAAGAAAAGCTTTCGAGAAACTTCTTTAATCATAAAATCTAAAAACTAAATGCTTGAGAATCTCACATTTTACCTGATCCTGGTGATCATCACGGTTTTGCTGGTGATGCTTGCCAAAAAAATAAAAGTTGCATATCCGGTTTTGCTGGTCCTTGCCGGTCTGGGCATCAGTTTCATTCCCGGCACGCCTACAATTCATTTAGAACCTGAACTGATATTTTTTATATTCCTGCCACCACTTTTGTATGAAGCTGCCTGGGCGACTTCGTGGAAAGAATTGTGGCGCTGGCGCAGGATTGTGGTCAGTTTTGCTTTCGTGGTGGTGTTTATTACCTCTTTGGTTGTAGCTTTTGTCGCCAATCATTTTATTCCTGGATTTTCGCTGGCGCTGGGTTTTCTTTTGGGTGGAATCGTTTCGCCGCCGGATGCCGTAAGTGCTGGAGCGATTTTGAAATTTGTAAAAATTCCGAAACGGTATTCTTCGATTCTTGAAGGTGAAAGTTTGCTGAACGATGCTTCATCATTGATTATTTTCCGCTTTGCAATGATTGCCGTTGCGACAGGACAATTCATCTGGCATGAAGCTGCCCTTAGTTTCCTGTGGATGTGTATCGGTGGTGCAGGAATCGGTATCCTTATAGGGATTTTCTTTATGAAGATGCACCGCCTGTTGCCAACGGACGCCAATATCGATATCGTCCTCACACTCGTGGCGCCGTTCCTCATGTATCTTGTGGCGGAAGAGTTGCACGCTTCCGGTGTTTTGGCTGTAGTTAGTGGTGGTTTGTTGCTTTCCAACAGAAGTCATTCGTTTCTGGCTACCTCATCGCGTTTAGGGACGCTAAATGTCTGGAGCAGTTTGGTTTTTGTGCTGAATGGTATTGTTTTTATGATGATTGGGCTCGACCTTCCACAGATTGTTTCAGGGCTTGAAACAGACTTGACCACAGCATTCGGTTATGGCGTTTTGATTACAGTTATTCTGATAATAACAAGAATCGTTGCGGCTTATGGCGCCGTATTCACTACCATGATTATGCGTAATTTCATCACTGTTGCCGACCGACAAAATCCAGGCTGGAAAGGACCTGCTTTAATCGGTTGGACAGGAATGCGCGGCGTGGTTTCACTGGCTGCCGCACTTTCAATTCCGCTGACTTTACAGGATGGAACACCATTTCCGCATCGGAACTTGATTTTATTTATCACTTTCGTGGTCATTCTGCTCACTTTGGTGGTTCAGGGATTGACGCTGCCTTTTCTCATCAAAAAATTTAAAATTCAGGATCCTGATTTTACCCGCTCTGAAAAAGAAATCGATTATGAAATCCGGAACGAACTTGCAAAAATAGGAGTGAAGAGAATCCGAGAAACCCATTTTGAAAAACTTGAAAAATTCCCGGCGCTACAGGATCAGTTGCAAGCCTGGGAAAACCGTGTGAACAGTTCGGAAGTTATTCTGAATTTTCCGGAATACCGTGAAATTTACCTTGATATCATAAACCAGCAGCGCGAATGGCTGATCTCCAAAAACCGTGAGGAAATTCTGCTGGATGAAGAAATTGTACGTAAACACTTAAAAATGCTCGATTTACAGGAGGAAAAACTGGGAATGCATTAAATTTTTAAAACAATACATTTTGTTGCCGTGGAAAGTTATTCTTTTGTGCTAATGAATATTACATGTGAATTTTCTCAAAGGCGGTTTTGTTCAAGCGATTATTAGGCATGTCACTAAAAATATCCGAAATACTCATCCATTTATAATCTTTGACTTCATGTATTTGCACCAATAAGACAAACCAAGTTAAAAATTGTCAAATTGGTTTGCCCTGAATTGCTTTTTGTTCCAATCAAATTAAGGCTTTTAAATCCACTTAATGAATTGACAAAAGCAGTTCTTTTTAATTTTTCCATTTGAGCTATTTGCCCATTAGTATAATGCATCATAATTATAATCTATTTTCATTTTACTGCTTCAGTATAAATTTTTAAAGCTCTATCTCTGGCAAAGCGATGTTCTACTATCGGTTTTGGATATTTTTCAGTTCCAAATTCTGGTAACCATCTTTTGATGTAGTCAAAATTTTTGTCGAATTTTTCGGTTTGCAATGCAGGATTAAACACCCTGAAATAAGGTGCTGCATCGCAACCAGAACCTGCTGCCCATTGCCAGTTTCCGTTGTTGGCAGATAAATCGTAATCATTCAGCTTTTCAGCGAAATACGCTTCGCCCCAACGCCAATCTATCAGCAAATGTTTGCACAAAAAACTGGCAACAATCATCCGAACCCGATTATGCATATAACCTGTGTGGTTGAGTTGTCGCATTCCTGCATCTACAATCGGATAGCCTGTATTTCCATTACACCACAACTTAAATTCCTGCTCGTCATTTCGCCATTGTATAAAATCGTATTTCGCCTTGAAAGACTGATTAACCACCTTTGGAAAATGATACAAAATCTGCATAAAAAATTCCCGCCATATTAATTCGCCCAACCAAGTCTGATTGTGCTGCAGAGCAAAATCCACACATTTACGAATACTGATGGTTCCAAAGCGAAGTCCAATGCCCAATTGCGTCGTGCGTTGCATAGCAGGATAATCTCGGAATTTATCGTATTCATCAATGATTGCAGGATCTAGTTTGGGTTCTACAAAATCAATATCAGTTTTTTCAAAACCTATTTCATGCAACGAATGAATTTCAGAAAAATCCTGTTTTAAAAACTTGGTAAAATCGCAAAGATGACCTTGATAATTTTCTTCGTTTAATTTTTCTTTCCATTTTTTGGAATACGGCGTATAAACCGTATAAGGCGTTCCGTCATTTTTTACAATGTCGTTTTTATCAAAAATCACCTGGTCTTTAAATGCTTTAAAAGGAATGAGTTGGCTTTTGAAAAAATTATAAATTTCGGTATCTCTTTCGATGGCTTGTGGTTCATAATCCCGATTGCAAAAAACCGCTTGAATGTCATATTCTTGCGAAAGTTGTTGAAAAATTTCTAAAGGTTTTCCATAAAAAGAACTCAGTTTTGAATGATAATTTTTTAATGCTAAATTGATTGCTGAAAGTGCCTGATGAATATAATCTACTCGTCTATCGCTTTTATTTTCTAACGCATTTAAAATAGCTGTATCAAAAATAAAGATCGGCAATAGCGGAAATCCCGAAGCCAAAGCCTGACACAATCCAGCATTATCTTCCAATCGCAAATCCCTACGAAACCAGAATATGGAAACTTTAGTTTTCATTACTTAAATTGAACTGGTTAATAAATTTCGATAAGGTTTTAACTTGTTTTTCTTCTGATTTTTGTGTCTTAATTTCTTCAATTATTCTTTTTTTTTCGTCCTCACTCAAACTTTCAAAAACCTCTAGAACACCTGAATGGGAAAAAGTTTCTAAAATTTCATCCTCAGTAAATTGTTGATTTGAAGTCAACAAATAGAGTGTTATTTTTACTTTGTCGCCACCGGTTTTATTTATTGCTTTTCTGATTTTTTCATTTATGGAAATCAACTTATCTTGTCCTGAAATGGTAAATAGATTGATTTTTTCAAGAGGATAATCGTCAATAGTGCCAGCAGCTTTCAACGAACCCCATTTTGCTACAATGTGCTTTGTATTGGGTATTTGAACATGGTATGTCCACGCACCTTTTCCAGGTTCATACTTCAATTCAAGCTGTTTATCTTTTACTAATAAGTTCATTTTTTACTGTTGATTTTTAAAACAGATTATATTCTTTTGAAATACAGAACAAATTATTATTTATGTTTATTTTGCTTGTGAAAATTTTTTGAAAAAATAAAGCACTAATAAAAATTGAGAGTATCCATAAACTGCATCTTCAATAGGAATGGTAAACATTCGTATTCCCAAAAAATCTTTTGGATTATAATTAACAATCGGATTTTCAATAAAACTACCAGTTAATAGCCCATTAACCGGAAAAAAACCAAGCATAAGAAGCATAAAAACCAAAGATGCTTTAGTAAGCCAATCTACTTTAGCAATAAAATGCAAATAGATCAATGTAAGTATCGTAACTATTGTTGTAATGAGGGTGTAAATTTTGTCTGTATGCAATAAGCCGACAACCGACAAAATAATAATGCTTACAAAAACCAATAAATTATTAAAAGCACTTAAGACTTCCCATTTGTAGTATTTATCAATGGTGTAATAGGTAAAAATGCAAGAGAACGGAATACAAATAAAGAATAAAATTTCTTCCAAAGGCAAACCAAAAAACGAAATTCCAAGGGTGTAATCTGTATTAAACCACCATACGCCATGAGCCGTAAACCATATATCCCAAGCAATAAAAGGAATAGCTACTAAAATGGCAGCTTTTAGGAATGAACCAAATTGAAGATTGAATTGAATTCTTTTGTCAAAAGATGCTATAAAGCAAATGATGATAGTGAAAAACAATATTAGGGCGTAAGTATAAGCTATCATGATTTAGCCGATTTAAAATACATTTTAAAATACTTCAACGGCACATATAAAAACCCGAAACATTCTCCTTCTTCTTTTCCTAAATGTTTGTGATGCTGCTTGTGTGCTCTGCGAAGTGCTAAAAAATAAGCGTTTTTAGTGTGTGTGAAAAACTTTATCCGTTGATGAATAAAAATATCATGTACAAAAAAATAAGCCATGCCGTAAAGCATAATTCCCAAGCCGATAAAAAACAAATAATTGAAATTTTCTAATGACCCAAAATACATCAGCGCAATAGTGGGGATTGCGAAAATCACAAAAAACCAATCATTTTTTTCTAATTCGCCATCGTTGCTATGGTCGTGGTGATCTCGGTGTAAAACCCATAAAAATCCGTGCATAATATACTTATGAATAAGCCAGGTAGCTCCTTCCATCAGTATAAAAACAAGTATAACAATTACTATTTTCATTTTAATTTTTGTTGAAGAGGTTTTCTAAAACATGAACTTCATGACCCGCTTTTGCCGCATAAGCAGCAGCTGACAATCCGGAAAACACTGACCCTATTATGGCAATCTTGTTTTTCATTTTTTGAAATTTTTAAATGCTTCTTCCAATAAATTCTCCGTATCAATATTTCTATCATAAATCTGTTGATGAAAATCATCGAGTTTATTGAGTAAGCGTATTAATTCCATTTTTTCATTTTGTTATAAATTTCCGGTAACGATGGAAGTAGCTTGTCGTATTTTTTAACTCATTTTAGAATACAAATATAATATGTATTTTTAAACAAAGTAAACAATTAGACTATTATTTAACGAATTAGTTTAATTTTATACCATTCAATTGGTTTGTCGTGCGAAGAATATACTTTTAGGATTGTGGAATAATCTTAATGTTATTCTCAATTATTTTAAAGAGCATTAAGAAAAATTCTTAAAAAAAATAAGATTAGTAGGCGGATTTTTAGCTGGTCGGATGAATTATTTTGTGATGAACAAATTCTAATGGGAGAAAACATTATAAAATTGGTTGATTTTCGATAATTAACATTAACGTTATTTAACATCTCTTGTATTTTTAGTTTGATAAAGAAAACTTATTTTTGTTATAAAGAGTTGAAGAACACTCTTAATAACATAAAAATTTTAAATCATGGAAAAGTTTGCAATATTAGCTCGAGTAGAAGCAAAACCGGGTAAAGAAAATGACGTATTGGAATTCCTAAAGTCAGCTCTACCGCTTGCGGAAGGTGAGCCAGGAACCGTAAGATGGTATGCTTTACAAATCGGCCCTTCTACTTTTGGTATATTCGATACGTTCGGGACTACAGATGCAAGAGATGCTCACTTGAATGGTGAGATTGCAAAGGCATTAATGGCCAATGCTTCTGAATTACTTGCTAAAGAACCTGTACTTGAAATGGTAGATCTACTTGCAGTAAAGTAAGCAACCGAACACAAATTTTTAATACAGTTAAATGGAGCCAGAAATTTCCCCAGCTCCATTTTTTTTATATCATTTTGTGAAAGGTTAAACCTTTGAAATGTAAACAGAATCTATCTTATTTGTTCAAAGAAAATTTCAATTTAGCGCAAAAAAAAGAGACTAAAAACAGTCTCTTTTGTATTCTTAATTATTGAAGTTTTTTAAGTTCTTCTAAAACAGCTTCGCCAACTGCATGAGCAGATTGAGGATTTTGTCCTGTAACAACTCTTTCATCTACGGTAACGTGAGTTTGCCATAAACCAGATTTTTCAAACTTGGCTCCGCGTTCTATTAATTTAGATTCTAATCTAAATGGAACCACTTCATCTAATTTCACAGCAGCTTCTTCTTCGTTGGTAAAAGCATTGATTTTTTTGCCATCTACCAAGTATTTTCCATTGCTGAGTTTAATGTTCACCAATCCAGCAGGACCGTGACAAACCGCACTAACGATTCCATTTTTTTCGTAGATTTTTTGTGCGATTACTGCCAATTCTTCATTATCTGCAAAATCCCACATTGTACCGTGACCTCCAGCATAAAGGATCCCCACATATTCATCAGGATTTACTTCTGAAGGCGTCATGGTGTTCTGAATTTTATTTTGATAATATTCATCTGCCAAAAATCTCTCATTAACCTTATCATCTGGAGTATTTCCATAATATGACGGGTTTCCACCTTTTGGACTCACGAAATCTATTTCGTAACCAGCGTCTACCAATAC
Organism: Soonwooa sp.; assembly: GCF_032062245.1. Classification (NCBI taxonomy): domain Bacteria; kingdom Pseudomonadati; phylum Bacteroidota; class Flavobacteriia; order Flavobacteriales; family Weeksellaceae; genus Soonwooa; species Soonwooa sp. The sequence goes on along the minus strand of NZ_DAMBQF010000029.1, from coordinate 3,973 downwards.
AGCCCAAGGATGTGTAACTTCACCTAAATAATAACCAGTAGATTCACCAGTGTTTCCTAATTTGTCGTGGCTCGTAACCACGAATAATACTTTTTTGCTCATTTTGTTAGATTTTATTGTTTGTGCATTGATCATATTAATCCCTAAAAAAAGAATACAACCCGTTAAAAAAATAATCTTGGATAAAAACTTGTTGTGATTCATTTTACTATTGATTTTTAATGATTTGATAGTGCAAAGGTAAATGCAGCTCCCCACAAACAACAGGACCTACATCACAACTTTCTTGTGACCTACATCACATTACACCGAAAGCCGACTCAAAGTTTCTCTGGAAACACCTAAATATGAAGCGATTAATGTTTTGGGCAATCGTTGTAAAAGTGTGGGATATTGAGAAATAAATTGTTCGTAGCGTTCTTTGGCATTGCTATTCAGCAGAGACAAAATTCTTCTTTGGAGTGCGATATAACCATTATTAGACTTTTTCCTGAAAAAATGTTCTATTTTATGCATATCTGCACAGAGTTTCTCTCGGTTATGTAGAGACAAAGTAAGTACTTCGGTAGATTCTAATGCATCAATGGTAAAAGCAGCTTCAGTATGATTAAAATACGCCTGATAATCGGTAATCCACCAATCTTCCATTGCAAATTGCATGATGTGCTCTTTCCCTTCTTTGTTCAGGTAAGAAGCTTTTAACAAACCTTTGATCACAAAATAATCATTTTTTACGGTATCTCCTTCTTGAATTAAAATCTGATGCTTTTTAAATTTTTTCAAGGTAAAATGAGACAGGATGTACTCGAACTCCTGGTCAGTTAATGGCGTAATTTTCTCAATTTGACGTCTTAAAATCTCACTCATATTTTTATCATTCTAAATTGCAAACAAAAGAATTGTTGACTCCAAATGTAATCTATTGAAACCAAAAAATCCATCGCTCTTGATGGATTTTTTAAATATGGTAGATGGAATTCTTATGGATTGGTGGAGAAAACAAAAGCTATAGAAAGATATCTTGGTCGGACCTATTTTTGTGTTTGTGGATTGTAAAAATCAATTGATAAAAGAAATCCGAAAAAACAGTTTGTTATTGTAATGAAACAACAAATCAATATCGCAAAAAAGTTTTCAGGATCTGAAGGATTTCTATGACACATGCAAATTAAAATTATACACGGATTCGTTTTTTATTAAAGCATATATTCTGTGTATAATTTTGTTTCTAATTGCGTTGAGTATAGACATTTTATTTTTTACTTCCGCAACTTTTCTTTGAAAGTAAATTGCAAGGACGTATTTTAATCTTATCGAGCTGAGCGCCGCCAAATGCAATACTTTTTTCAGCACTTTATCCACAATTGTAGAAACCCTCGGTTTTCGATAAATAGAACTACCTGAACTGTATTCAAATGGTGCAACTCCTGCGTAAAAAGCCATTTTTCGGGCAGATTGTATATCTGAAAATCCTTTGGTTTTTATAATCATTAATGTTGCTAAAACCTTTCCTACGCCTGGAATACTTTGTATGCGCTCGTACTGTGATTTCAATTGTTCATTGGAATTTATGAGTTCTAAAATTTTGTTTTCAATACCCTTAATTTGCTTGTCTAAAGTCACAATCAATTGCTTGTTTAGCTTTGTAACGTCTTTATAGGCAATGTTTTTTAATTTTTCTGCATCTTTATGCTGATTTCGCAAGCCTGCGCATATTTTCACTTGATGTCTGCGTTCGGCATTTAACAGGCTTAGCTTCTGGATTTCGATTGAACTGGCATTCCAAAGTTCAAGATCCATGAAGTTTCTTTCAATAAAAGTGCAAATCCTCTGGCTATCTATACTATCATTTTTGCCTCTAACCAAGCCAAAACTTCTTTTCAAGTGTAGTGCATTCATCACATAAACAGACACTTTTGTTGATTCTAAAACTTCATACAAAGCAAAGTTATAACGCCCCGTATTTTCCATCGCAATAACCGTGCTGCCCTCATCCTGAAACGATTTAAGAAACTTTTTAATCTCTTTAACATTGTTTTTAACTTGATAATGCTTTTCCGTTTTGTTAAATTTTACAAATAAATCCAATGTAAATTTGCTAACATCTACTCCAATAAAAACTTTTTCCATAACTTTGATTTTAAGATTTTAAAGAGAAACTTATTAAGAGCTCAACTCCTTTATAATGGGTTTTAAACCCGAATTTCTATCTGAGTTTATGATAAGAAGTGTTTAAGTCTAAATCGAATTATGAGCCAAAACTCTGAGTAAATATTAGTTTACTTAAACACTTTTCTCTTTATCTTAAAGTTATCTCTTTTCTTGTCACAAATCTAAAGGAGTTCAATAAACACATTTATAAATGTTATGAAAAAAATCTGCATGATGTTGTTGTTGAAAAAACCGGTAATAAAATGTGGGAAAATCGACTGGAAAAAGCGAATGAAATTTTCCCAAATTTTATTCCGACATTAAAAACAAAAATTCCTATTTTTAAATCGTAAAACAAATCCTAAATATTAACCACAAACAGTCAACCTATTTTAGGACATGACACAAACACTCTGTTAAAACAATTTATCCCACGAAAATGAGTTCTAATTTATACATGCTAAACATGCAAAAAATTTTATTTATTGCGAAAAATTTGCATGCAAAAGGCTATCAAAATCTAAAAGTAATACCTTCTTTATCATCTTCAGGAGTTTACTGGAGATGTAGTTTTACTTCTTCAGAAAAAAATCAAGATTTTGATATTATCGTATCAAATTGGTTACAAAACAAATTTGATGTATCTATTGAAAAAATACAATTAGATCTTAGTGAATTAACAGAGGTTTTCATAAAGGAAAATAAAGAATTTTTAACAACATGTCTAGGAAAAAATGAAGAATATGTACAATGGTTTAAAAATATGCTAGAAATTTTACAAGATGAAGAATTACCATATGCTTTTGCTGATTATTTTGGACCAACAATATATTGGAAAACTTCTTTGGGAAAAAAACTGTATTTAAGTCAACAAGAAGCAGTCAGATATTCAAGTAATTCCAATGAAAATTTTGAAAATTACGAAATTGAAAAAATAATAAAATCATTTTATCAAGATAACGGATATGATGAATATTTCAAAAATGACCTTATTTACCTTCAAACCTCATTCGATGAAATAAAAAATATTTGGTTAGAAAATCTTGAAAAAATAGAAAAAATAAATTACATAATGATTGCGGAAGCTCCACTTTGGGGCAAAAATAAAAAGTACATCTACAATCCAAAAACTAACCTATCTCAATTCTTCTATAAAAGTGACTTGGAGGAAGTTTTAAGAATATCAATAAAAGATAAAGAAGATTTTATAAAAACTTGTAATTCGATTGGTTTATTAATAATTGACATTTCACCTTATGCACTAAATGAAAAAGACACAAAATTAAATTATAGAACTTTAGGTAAAAAGAACTACAAAAAAATTGTAGAATCCACCTTACCATTTTATTTTAATAAAAAAATTCAGTTAATTAAATCTAAGTTATCTGATGATACGGAAGTCTTTTTTAGATATAAACGTGTAAAACAAAATTTTGAAGACTTAATAGGTAAGACACTATTAGAAAATAAAATAATAGATTCTTTGGAAAAAATTGGAGATATTTCACAAACTGGAGGTGGTATAAATAAATCTAAATTAAAGGAAATTATCTCAAAAAAGTACTACAGCTAACATTATATTGACAAAATGCGGGGTTAAATATAAAATAGAAAAAGCAGAAATATTTATCCGCCGCTGCTTTTCATATTGTTTTTTTTCATAATTTAGACAATCTGAAAAAGCATCGGCTCCATTTGGTCTGAACTTGAACATTCGTTCAAATTAAGCCCGCACTTCGCCAATACTTTTTCCGTTATGCGACATTTTATCGCCGTTTCAGAAATCTAGTGCAACAAATGTTAAAATAATTAACACAATTTT
>NZ_DAMBQF010000028.1:0-36093 GCF_032062245.1 Soonwooa sp. | reverse complement strand
AATTAAAAATTTTAACCTGAAAAATTTGCAGATTAACATAGAACATCGGGGCTAGTGTAGAAAATTTGTCATCCAATTTCATTTTTTAATCCCTTCAAAAAAGCTTAAATTGCCACTTGATTTTTCGTTAAAACTTTGAATCTAGACACGCCCATAGAATTTATAAAAGGTATCGGAACCGAACGCGCCAAACTCATCAAAAATGTGTTGGGCATTCACAATTTGGAAGACTTTATCAACTTCTACCCGATTCGGTATATCGACAAATCAAAAATCTATACCGTTTCAGAACTAAGTCCGAGTTTGGATATTGACATTCAATTAAAAGGAAAAATTACAGACATCCAAGAAGTCGTTTCACCAAAAGGAAAACGACTGAGCGCAAAATTCCGCGACCAAACAGGAACAATCGATTTGGTTTGGTTTCGCTACAGCAAATGGATGAAAGAAAGCATCCCAGTCAGCAAAGACCTATTTATCTTTGGAAAAATACAAGCTTTCAACAATAGCTTTTCGATGCCACATCCCGAAATAGAAACCGACGAAGCAAAAGCCATTTCTGGCACTTTGCTTCCCGTCTATTCCAGCAGCGAAAAACTCACCAAAAGAGGCATTAACAATAAGTTGTTTCAGAATGTTATCTATGAAATTCTAAAAAACCTGCCACAATTAATCGACGAAAATCTCCCCGAAAATTTAATAAAAGCTTTAAAACTTTTAGGAAGATTAGATGCATTTTACAACATACATTTCCCTCAAAATCCACAGTTGGCACAACAAGCCAACCGCCGAATAAAATTCGAGGAAGCTTTCTTTTTCCAGTTAGGTTTTGGTTTGAAAAAACTACATCAACACACCAAATCCATCGGAAATCCATTTCCGATTGTTGGCGATTATTTTAATAATTTTTATAGCAATAATTTACCTTTTGATTTGACGGGCGCTCAAAAACGCGTTCTCAAAGAAATCCGAACCGATATGAAGCGCTCCACCCAAATGAATCGCTTGTTACAAGGCGATGTTGGATCGGGTAAAACGATGGTTGCACTTTTGACGATGTTAATTGCGATGGATAATAATTTCCAAAGTTGTATGATGGCACCGACTGAGATTTTGGCGCAACAACATTTTAATTCCATTCAGGATTTATTAAAAGATTCTAATGTTAAAGTCAAATTGCTGACAGGTTCTACCAAAACGTCAGAACGAAAAATCATCCACGAAGAATTATTATCTGGTGAACTTTCCATTTTGATTGGGACGCACGCCGTTTTGGAAGACATCGTACAGTTCAAAAATTTAGGATTGGTAATTATTGATGAGCAGCATCGCTTTGGTGTAGCACAACGCGCCAAACTTTGGGCGAAGAACAAAATTCCGCCACATATTTTGGTGATGACGGCAACGCCAATCCCAAGAACTTTGGCGATGAGTTTTTATTCTGACCTTGATGTATCCGTGATTGACGAAATGCCAGTTGGTAGAAAACCTATTGTCACAGCACACCGTCGCGAAAAAGACCGCGCTTATGTTTACAACTTTTGCCACGAAGAGTTAAAAAAAGGACGTCAAGTTTATTTCGTTTATCCATTAATCGAAGAATCTGAAACTTTAGACTACAAAAACTTACAGGATGGTTTTGACCATATTCTTAACCATTTCAAAAGTTATAATATCGCAATGCTTCATGGCCGAATGAAGCCCGATGAAAAAGACCAAGCGATGCAATATTTTGCTTCGGGAAACGCACAAATTATGGTTGCAACAACCGTTATCGAAGTTGGCGTTAATGTCCCGAATGCCTCAGTTATGGTTATCGAAAGCGCCGAAAGATTTGGACTTTCTCAACTTCATCAGCTGCGTGGACGCGTTGGTCGAGGCGCTGAACAGAGTTATTGTATCTTGATGACGTCTGACAAACTTTCTGCGGAAAGTCGCAAACGCATCAAAACGATGTGCGAAACCAATGACGGTTTCAAAATCTCCGAAGTTGATATGGAACTTCGAGGTCCAGGCGACATTTTGGGGACACAACAAAGTGGTGTTGTCGATTTTAAAAAGTTAAACCTCATGACGGATTCGCAAATTATAAAATTGGCGAAACTCGCTGTAGAACAACTTTTAGAGAAAGATGCACTTCTTGTCCATCCCAATCATCAAAGCATGAAAAACTTCTACATTAGACAATATAAAGGCAAAAACAAATGGTCTAAGATTTCGTAACGATTTGGTACTTTAAGTTTTTACACCTATTTTTGTCACACTTTTATCACGAACCTCAGCAGAGGTAGCAACCTGCAAAACAAGCAAGGTGCTAAAACGATAAGCCAATTTTTGGAAAAAATGTTGCACTATCTTCTGCTGACTTCGCCAAATAACGACGTATGACAACAGAACATAAACCTCGCGAAAGCTTTATCAGCTTGATTCCTTTTTTAGTATTTGTCCTAAGTTTTTTAGGAGCAGGAATTTATCTTAACGACTTTTATGCCTTGCCCTCTCCTATTGCCATGGCACTAGGAATTATCACTGCTTTTCTAATCATCAAACTTCCATTTAAAACAAAAATGGACGAATTTCTGAAAGGTTTGGGTGATAAAAATGTGTTAACTATGTGCGTTATTTATCTTTTGGCAGGCGCGTTTTCTACCGTTTCTAAAGCGTCGGGAAGCGTTGATGCTATCGTAAATTTAGGTTTAGAATATATTCCTGTTAATTATATTGCGCTTGGTATTTTTATATTGGCTTCGTTTTTATCTTTGGCGTCCGGTACTTCGGTTGGCAGCATTGTAGCACTTGGTCCCATCGCTATCGAATTGGCAACAAAAAGTGGCGCCGATGTTAACCTCATCGCAGCGTCACTATTGACAGGCGCAATGTTTGGAGATAATCTTTCGGTGATTTCTGACACGACAATTGCTGCTGCACAATCTTTGGGAAGTAAAATGTCTGATAAATTCCGAACTAATCTTTGGATTGCAGCGCCAGCATTTTTAATAACGATTTTTATTCTACTTTTTAATAATTCGGAAGTTACCCAAATACAGGATTTATCTAGACAAAGCGGCAGTTTTTATCTTTTAATTCCGTACATTTTGGTTATAGGTTTGGCATTTGCAGGCGTTGATGTTTTTTTCGTTTTATTAATTGGTGTTGTCGTGTCAGGAATTATCGGTCTATCAAATAACAGTATGGACTTGTTAAGTTTTGCAAAGGAAAGTTATAATGGTTTTACTTCGATGACTGAGATATTCCTTCTATCCTTATTAACAGGCGGTTTAGCTGCAATTATCGAATATGCGGGTGGTATACGATTTCTTTTAAATAAAATTTTAAAATCGATAAAATCGAGATTTTCTGCAATGTTGGGAATGGGCGTTTTGGTAAGTCTTGTTGATGCTTGTATTGCAAATAATACGATTGCGATTTTGATAACGGGAAAAGTTGCAAAACCAATTTCTGAGCATTATGAGTTTGAACCTCGAAAAATGGCTTCGGTATTGGACATTTTCTCATGTATTATCCAAGGTATTATTCCGTACGGTGCGCAGGTATTAATCTTGGTGAGCTTTGGAAAAAATAAGATTGACTACATCCAACTTATTAGCCAATCTTATTATATTTGGTTGCTTTTGATTTGCGTTTTAGTATTTATTTTCTTGAATAGAAATCAAACTTATAAATTAAATTCCATTAAATAATCGTCCATTACATAACCACTTCCAATATCGAAAACTGCTTCGCCGTAGACTTTGTAGTTTTGAGATTCGTAAAATTGACGCGCAACATTATTTTTATTCACTGTTAAAATAATACGATTATCTCCCACGGATTGGGTATGTTTTTTAACGAGATTAAGACCAAATTTTCCAGCGCCTTTTCCTTTAGCTTCTGGCACAAGATAAATGCGATGCAACTTGGTTGTGTTAGGTTCTAAATGATGTTCGAAACCAACAAATCCCAAAGGCGTTTCATCATCAAATATTAAAAAATAATGATAATTAGGATTTTGAAAATGTTCTAAAATTGCATTTTCAGTATACATCATATCGAGCATATATTCTAACTGCTCTTTTGATAAAATCTTTGAGTAAGTGTCTTCCCAAGAAATTCTGGCAAGCTTCTGTATCAACTCGATATCGAATTGCGTTGCAGGTTTAGTTGTAATCATATTTAAAATAAAAAATGGGCCGAAGCCCACTTAATTATATATTTTTCATTTCAGCTTTGATCCTATCTTGTAGACCTTCCGAAGCTTTTGTTAAGGGTAATCTCAAAGTATTTTTAATAATTCCCATTTCTGCAAGAATAGTTTTAACACCGCAAGGATTTCCTTCTGCAAAAATTAGTCTTGTGATGTCCACCAACTTGTTATGGATGTCGTAGGCTTCTTTAACTTTACCATCGAAAGCTAGTTGTACCATCCTCGAAAACTCTTTTGGATAAGCTTGTCCAATTACCGAGATCACGCCATTACCACCAGCCAATGTTACTGGAAGCGTATATTCATCATCACCCGAAACCAAATTAAAATTAGCAGTTTTTTTTCTCACAATATCAAAATATTGCAGAATATTGGGCGCCGCTTCTTTAATCATAATCAAATTCGGGAATTCTTTAGCTAATCTTAAAGTCGTATCTGCTTCGATATTTTGCCCCGTTCTTGACGGAACATTGTAGATGATAATATTTTTACCAGTCGCAGCAATTGCTTTATAATGTTGATAAAGTCCTTCCTGATTTGGCTTGTTATAATATGGAGAAACCGAAAGAACCGCCTCAAAATCTGATAAATCTGTCTCCTCGATTTGTTTAACAACTTCCATCGTGTTGTTACCACCAATCCCAAGAACTAGCGGCACACGTTTATTATTCACCTTTATGATATGCTCAACAACCTGTTTCTTCTCGTCATTAGAAAGTGTTGCAGCCTCAGCCGTTGTGCCAAGAACCACAAGATAGTTAGTTCCGTTATCGATATTGTAATCCACTAACTTTGTTAGAGAATCGAAATCTATCGATAAATCTTCATTAAAGGGCGTTACCAACGCAACACCTACACCTTTTAAATTGCTCATATCTTAAATTAGAATTTACTTGTAAAGTTAAAGTTTTTGTTTGATTCTTTAATTAAATTTAATCTGAAAAAAATCAAAATTTGTTAGCTATAACCTAACATTTTCTAAACAATGCGCCTCGCAAAAAATTCTTAGCTTTGCTTTTTTAAAGTTAAAAGATATATGAAGAGGTTTCAGATATATGTTTTAGGAGCGACTTTAGCTTTGCTAACTGCTTGTACATCGCGCCAAAACATTAGTAATATCCAAGCACATCAAAACATTGTTATTGATAGTAACATTAATGATGATGCAACTTTCAAGGAAGTAATTGCGCCCTACAAAAACGAACTTGAGAAGCAGATGAATATTAAAATTTCTCACACTTCTGTGGAGCTTAACAAAGCTGGTGACAACAGCAATTTGGGAAATCTTCTCACAGATTATACATACGAAGGCGCATTGGCTTGGGCAAAGGCTAACAACATCCCAAACATCGATGGCGCTGTTATCAATATTGGTGGCATCCGAACGATAATTCCCGCAGGTGATATTACGATAAAACAAATTTTTGAAGTAATGCCTTTTGAAAATGAAGTTGTTATTGTTAAATTAAAAGGAAGCGATTTACAAGGACTGTTTGACTATTATCTTAAGGAAAAAACGAATAATCCAGTTTCTCACATCACGATTATTACGCAAGGAAATAATATAAAAACTGGACTTATTTCTGGGCAAAAAATTGAGAAAGACAAAACTTACTACATCGCAACTTCCGATTATCTAGCAATGGGCGGCGACAGAATGTACTTTTTCGGGAAAGGAGAAATGATCGGCACAGGTATCAAATTACGAGAACTTTTCATAGAAAAGTTTAAAGAAAATAAAGAAGTTAAAGTCCCTGCAGATCTGCGTCTTGACCTAAAATAATTATGTTATGAAAAGAAAAGAATTTTTAAAATATATTGGTGCAGGTAGTTTAGGACTTAGTTTAACGCCTAATTTAGTTTTAGCAAATACGTTTACGAAACCTACTCTATCGCAAAATATCAAACTTACAATCTTACATACCAACGACCAACATAGTCGTATTGAGCCTTTTGATGCATCTTATTCAAAAAATCCGAATCAGGGAGGTTTTGCAAGACGAGCGAGTTTGGTACAACAAATTAGAAATCAAGAAAATAACCTTTTACTTTTAGACTCTGGAGATATCTTCCAAGGGACGCCATATTTCAATTTTTTCGGTGGCGAATTGGAGTTTAAACTAATGAGTATGATGAAGTACGATGCGTCGACAATGGGGAACCACGATTTTGATAATGGAATAGAAGGTTTTCTTAAAGTTTTACCAAATGCAAAATTTCCATTTATTTGCTCAAATTATAACTTTAAAAATACTATTTTAGACGGCAAAACAGAATCCTATAAAATATTTGACAAAAACGGCATAAAAGTCGGAATTTTCGGAGTCGGTGTTGAGCTAAAAGGTTTGGTTGGAAAAGCCAATTATCAAGAAACGGAATATATTAATCCAATCGAAATTGCTCAGCAATACAGCCAGTTTTTAAGACATGAAAAAAAATGTGACTTGGTGATTTGCCTTTCGCACCTTGGCTACGATTACGAAAAAGAACCCGAAAAAATGTCCGATTTGATCTTAGCAAAAAAGACATCTGGTATCGATCTCATTTTAGGAGGTCACACACATACTTTTCTTCCTGAGCCACAGGTTTTGAATAATAGTGAAGGAAAAAAAGTGTTGGTTAACCAAGTTGGTTGGGCGGGACTTTTGTTAGGTCGAATAGATTTTTATTTCAATAAAGATAAAAGCGTGAAAAATATTTCTTGGATAAATCAAGTTATAGATGAAAGCATAATTGCGTAATATGAGAAAAGCTTTATTATTAACATCCATGCTGTCTATTGCAGCATTTAATGCTCAAAACACTTCTAGATGGAGTGATTTGTTTTCATATAATAATGTATTAGCCATTAGAGATGATGGGCAAAAGCTAATAGCTGCGACAGAAAACGGAATTTTCTACTACAACCCAACGTCTGGGGAAGTTAGTAAATTATCGAAAGCCAATGGACTTCACGAAGTAAAAATTACTGCTTTTGATTACAACCCTGAGACTAAAATCGGACTTGTTGGTTACAAATCTGGGGCAATGGATGTTATTACACCTGAAGGCGTTTTTCTGATTATGGATATTCCTATTGCCAATGGGTATTTAGGTGATAAAAAAATTAATCATATTTCGATTTCTGGTAATAAAGCAGTTATTTCTGTAGGTTACGGTGTTTCTATTTTTAATTTGGATAAAAGAGAATTTGGGGATACAGCATTTTTTAATACTGGAGGGGCATATAATGCGGCTTTAGAAGCTGGAATTTTTAACGATAAAGTCGTTGTTGCCACTCAAAATGGACTTCTAACACATACGATAGACACGACATTCCCTGTTTACAATACATGGACAACTCAATCTACAGGTAGTTTTACAAATATAGCATCAAAAGATCTTATTGCGTATTCCACTGCAAATCAAGTAAGATTTGGTAACAATGTCACATCAACTACGGCTTTACCACAAAGTTTTAGTAATGTGAAAGATGTTGTCATAACAGATCAGAACATTATTGTTGCTGATAATTCAAAACTATACAGCTTTACTAAAACTGGTGCATTACAAAAAACAATTGATTTCACAGAAGAACTTAATTCTGGCTATGTATTTAATAATCAGATATTTTCAGCAACAAAACTAAATGGTTTATTAAATGAAAGCAAATCAAGCTTCAGACCTGATGGACCTTATAATAATTTTTCATATAAAGTAAGCCTACTTAATAATCAAATTTGGGTTTCATCAGGCTCAAGATCCGAATACGACGTACCAACTCCTAATGGATTAGGTTATTATCATTTTGATGGTCAAAAATGGAATTATCCTGATTATTTCATTAACAATCCAATAGTTTTTAATATTATGGATGTTACACCAAATCCGAATGATATGAGCGAAGTGTTTTTCGTGAATTATTCGATGGTTAATACGCACAAAGGTATTTACAAAATGAAAAATAATCAATTTGTTAAATCCTACATGACTACTGATGGGAGCTCTGGGTATAATAGACCTACGGGACTTACTTTCGATGACAAAAATAACTTATTTGCTAGTATTAGTACCTTGTTCTATAACGACCCGTTAGTTGGTTATGTTGGATATTATTATTACAATAGATCTAGTGACAATTTTTCAACAATTCGATTAGTCAATGGAAATAGAGCACAAAAACCTATGACAAAAGATAATATACTTTATATACCTTGCCCTCGAGAAGGCGCAGGAGGTCTAGTAATGTATGATTATGGGACACAACCCGGGGCATCATCCAATCCAATAAAATTCTTAACCAAAGAAAACAATCTTGCAACGAGCGATGCAATTTCTGCAGCAATAGACAAAAATGAAAATGTATGGATAGGAGGACAGAAAGGAATAAGAGTCCTTGCTAATCCTAGAGATGCTTTTGGAGATACAAAACCACAAACGGAGCCAATAATAATCGAACAAAATGGAATTGGCGAAGAGTTATTTAGAGATTCTGAAATACTTCAAATTTCGGTAGACTCTGGGAATCAAAAATGGATATCTGTACGAGGTGGAGGCGTATATTACCTAAGCTCAAGTGGAGAACAAACTTATTTACATTTTACTAAAGCCAACTCACCGCTCCCATCCGACAATATTACAGATATTCAAATCGATGAGAAAACTGGTAAAGTATATTTTGCGAGTTCCGAAGGTTTAATGGTATATCAAGGTGATGTAGCTGACGTTAACGAAAATTTCGGTAATGTTGTGGTATATCCTAATCCTGTAATTTATGCAAGCTATAAAGGAAATGTCCGTATCAAAGGTTTAGCTGAAAAAACAAATATCAGAATTACTGATGCTGCAGGTAATGTCGTACATAGCGCTGTGGCAAGAGGTGGTTATTACGAATGGAATCTTAACAACCAAAAAGGATCTCGTGTTGCTTCAGGTATTTACTTTGTTTTGATGACAAATGCTGACGGTACCGATACCAAAACTGCAAAAATCGCGATCGTTAATTAATGAATTCTTATAAGGGCTTTCTTCTGTCATACATCAGATATGGCGACAGCGATGCTATTCTCCGTTGTTACACGGAAGAAAGTGCTTATCTTAGCTTTTATATCAGAGGAATATACTCTGTTAAGAACAAGAAAAAAGCCTATCTTTTTCCGTTGAATGAGTTGCAACTCTCTACAAATAAAGGAAAATTCAATACCGAATTGTTGATTGCTTCGAATATCGAATCGGTTTCTAAAAAGGATTTATACCAAGACATAAAAGCCAACGCCGTTATCTTTTTTGTTGCAGATTTACTAAATCAAATTCTTAGACACGAAAACGAAGCACATCCAAAGCTTTATACTGTCATTGCTGAATTTCTACAGGAAGTAGAATTATCCAATATGCAAGCGCATTTGGTTTTGATGCTTAAAATTATCAAAATCCAAGGTTGGGCGCCATTAGAAAGTGAAGCCAATTATCTTAATCCCGAGACAGGAAATTTTGGAAATTCGGAGGTTCATTATCTTTTTGACAAGGAGAATTCTATGACTTGGAAAGCCTATCTAAATAAAGAAAATCCTTACGATTTAATCCTAAATCGAGAACAAAGGCAAAAGTTTTTAGATAGTCTTTTGGTATACTATCATTTCCATTTTGTCGATTTTAAAACACCAAAATCCTTAGAAATTATTCAAGATATTTTTTAATGATGGTACACATCATTATACTTTACGCCAGCTTTAATCGCAACATCTAAAATATTTTCGGTCGGAATTAAAGGACAACTATAATCGAACGCATTATAAGCACAATACGGCTGATAAGCTTTATTAAAGTCAATAACAATAGTATTTTTGTCCGTTTTTTCTAAATCTATATAACGTCCACCACCGTAAGTTTGCTTGCTATTTGTTAAATCTCCAAAAGGCATAAATACATGATTAACATATTCGGGATTAGTTTGCAAAGCATCATTTGTATATAAAGTCACCACCAAATCTTTTCCATTAAGTTTAAAATATGCTTTTCCATATTCTGTAAAAGATTTTGATTTTCCAGAAGATGTTGGCATTATTAATTTTTGGTCAGATGTTGATTTCTCAAGTCTTGCAACAATTCTGTATTTTTTACTAATTGGGAAAAAAGGATGTTCAGTAAACTTTGTAAAATTATCGCCCCTCAAAGGCGATTCACCCTCAGTTTTATATTCTCTATTTAATTCTTTTTTAAAATCTAAAACACTCTTTTTCCAATCTTTTGTAGATTGTCCATTAATGTTTAAAAATCCAAAAAGCATTAAAAGCACTAAAAAATATTTCATCAATCAATAATTATGTTGTAGACATCGCTTTTGTTCCGTTTGATATTTGGAACAAAAAATCCATTAGATTCGGGAATAATTTCTGCAAGTGTAAAACTCTTACAATCCGGTGGCAATCCCGAAAAATACAAAGTAAATAAAAAAGTTTTACCCGGCGGCACATCTGTCCATTCCGGGTAATAACTTATATTTTCACAATGAATTAATTCACTTAGCAGATTAGAATTGGCATCGTCATACAAAAAAGTTGACTGCCAAATTCTTATTTTCTCCTCAAAAAAACCAACCGATTGAAAACGACAATGCACAATCACAATCTTGTCCATCAAGTGCAATTCTTTGTTCGCTTCTTTTAGCGATGCATCGATAAAAGGTTTGGTTTTGATAGTGTTCATTTAATAATCAAGTTCTAGCTTAGCTTTGCTAAAATTACGAACTTTTTCTGTCAAATTTTTATCTGTCGCCAAAGAAACACCATAGCTTGGGATCATTTCTTTAATCTTAGAACTCCATTTTCCTCCGTCTGTCATTCTGTCAGGGAAACAACGTTCCAAAACATCCAACATTGCATAGACAGATGTACTTGCACCTGGCGAAGCACCAAGTAATGAGGCGATTGTTCCGTTTTTGTTAACAACAACTTCGGTCCCAAACTCTAACTTACCACCATCTTTTGCATCTTTTTTAATAACCTGAACACGTTGTCCAGCAACTTTTAATTCCCAATCTTCTTCTTTTGCATCTTTAATAAAATCTCTCAAATGCGCTAGACGTTGAGACTTGGTCATTGCAACTTGCTGAATAAGATATCTTGTCAACGGCAAATTATGCCACCAAGCTCCAAACAACGAACGTATGTTCTTGAAATTGACACTTTCTGGTAAATCTAGATAACTTCCTTCCTTTAAAAATTTAGTTGAAAAACCTGCGAAAGGCCCAAATAAAAGCGCTTCTTGACCATCAATAATTCTTAAATCCAAATGCGGAACGGACATTGGCGGCGCATCAACTGTTGCTTGCGTATAAGCTTTAACTTTGTGCTGCGCAATTAATTCTGGGTTGTGAGTCACCAACCATTGCCCACTAACTGGGAAACCGCCATAGCCTTGACTTTCTTCGATATCAGAACTATCCAAAAGCGGCAAAGCATAACCGCCAGCTCCGATGAAAACAAATCTTGCATCAACTTCCTGCGTGTGAAGATTTTTTCTATCTTTTACTTTTATACGCCATTCACCGTCATCTTTAAGATCAATATCTTTAACTTCGTGGTACGTAAAAACCTCAACGCTACTGTCTTCTTGAAGATGATTAAATAATTTTTTAGTTAAAGCGCCAAAATTAACATCTGTTCCCAAATCCATTTTAGTCGCGGCTAATTTGTCTTGCGCACTTCTTTTTCTCATAATCAACGGCACCCATTCTTGAAGTTGGCTATGATTGTCAGAGAATTTCATCCCTTCAAAAAGGTGAGATTGTGTCATCGCCTCGTGACGACGACGTAGATAATCCACATCACGATCGCCAAAAACAAAACTCATGTGCGGACAAGAATTGATAAAATCTTTAGGATTAGAAATGAGTCCTTTATCGATAAGATAAGACCAAAATTGTTTTGAAATTTCAAACTGTTCAGCAATTTTTTCTGCTTTTTTGATATCAATACTACCATCTTTTTTCTCTGGCGTATAGTTAAGTTCACAAAAGGCTGAATGTCCTGTACCAGCGTTATTCCAAGCGTCAGAACTTTCTTTAGCGACGTCATCTAGTCGTTCAAAAATTGCTACTTTAAGATTGGGTTCTAATTGGTGGACAATTGTCCCCAATGTTGCACTCATAATACCACCGCCTATTAGTACAAGGTCGTATTTTGGTTTGGGAGTATCCATTATATAGTATAATTGTTTATTGCAAAAGTTTGCAGAAAATATCATACCAACAAGGGCATTTTCGGTAACGAATTTGCCCAAAATCTTGAAAAATATTTTCGTAAATTTACGGCCAAGTTTAGTCAGTTTTAATGCCTAAACAATTTTAAATAATGAAAGCATTAAAAACCCTAAATCCTTATTTCTGGAAGCACAGAGTCCTTCTTTTTTGGGGATTTTTATTTATCATCCTTAGTAACTTTTTTACAATCTATAAAGTACAATTTGTTGGTCAAACGATTAACATCATCGAAGGTAATTACGACAACCTTAAACTTTCTAAAGAAGCAAGTCTTATCGACAATGTAAAAGCCAATTGGAGTTATTTCCGCATTATTTTTATCAATTCTGGGATATTGCTGGTTTGCTCCCTGTTATCTGGTTTTTTCACTTTTATGATGCGTCAAACGATTATCGTTGCATCTCGTCGAATCGAATATGAATTAAAAAATAAAATCTTCCGTCATTACGAAGATTTATCACTAACCGATTACAAGAAAACCACCATCGGCGATCTTATGAACCGCCTGAGCGAAGATGTTGTGGCCATAAGAATGTATCTAGGCCCTGGTGTTATGTATGTTGTCAACCTAGCAATTCTACTTATTATCACAAGTAGTTATATGTTAATGACCGATGTTGAAATGACATTTTGGACTTTAATTCCGTTACCGATTTTATCATTTGTGATCTACAAAGTCAGCAACATTATTAATCAAAAATCGAAAACCATGCAGAAGAGCCAATCTGCAATTTCGACTTTTGTCCAAGACAGCTTTTCGGGAATTCGTGTGGTTAAATATTTTAGCAAAGAAAAATATATTGAAAAAAATTACGGTATTAAAGTTAAAGATTATCAAGACAAAGCCTTAGATTTAGCAAAGACAGAAGCCTATTTTTTCACCATTATTTTATTTGTAATTGGACTTCTTAATGTCGCTATTATCTTTATTGGTGGCCAAAAATACATCGCTGGCGAAATGAGCGTTGGTACTATTGCAGATTTCTTTTTATATATTAATATCCTTATTTGGCCGTTTTCAATGGTTGGTTGGGTAACGTCAGTCAATCAACGTGCAGAAGCGTCTATGCAGCGTGTTAATGAGTTTTTAGACATGAAATCTGACATCGTCAATACAAACCATGAGAATTATTCTATAAATGGCGATATCGAATTCAGAAACGTTAGTTATACTTACCCGAATACAGGTATCAAAGCTTTGGACAATTTAAGTTTTAAAGTTAATGCCGGCGAAACTTTGGCGATAATGGGAAAAACAGGAAGTGGAAAATCTACCATCGCACTTCTTCTTGGTCGATTGATTGATCCTGATGAAGGAGAAATTTTGATTGATGGTAAAAATCTAAAAGATCACAATCTTGAACTTTACAGACAAAAAATAGGTTACATTCCGCAAGAGAGTTATTTATTTTCGGACACCATTGCATACAATATTGGCTTCGCGATCGATAATCCGGGAGAAGATTTGATTATTAAATATGCGAAAAAAGCAGATGTTCATAAGAATATTGTTGAGTTCAAAGATCAATACGAAACAATAGTTGGAGAACGCGGTGTAATGCTATCTGGTGGGCAAAAACAGAGAATTTGCATTGCTAGAGCCTTAATAAAAGACCCGCAAATTTTAGTATTTGACGATAGCCTATCCGCTCTAGACACAGAGACGGAGGAAAATATTCTACAAAACATTGAAAACGACCTACAATCTGCAACTTCAATCATTATAACGCACAGAGAATCAAGTGCAAAACGTGCAGATAAAATTCTTTATTTACCATAGAAATACTCTTAATTTATCAAAAAAAAAGAGTTTTTTTTTATGAAATTTCATTTTTATTTATAAATAATTCAAAAAACATTTTGAATTAAGCAGAATTCTATTATATTTGTTTACACAGATTTCAAAAATATCGTACAAATGAGTGAATACAAGGAACGCCACGAAAATGAAATTTTCACAAGGGTATTGAAGGCAGGTAGAAGAACCTATTTCTTTGATGTGCGCGAGACAAAAGCTGGAGATTATTATCTTACGATTACTGAAAGTAAAAAGAATTTCGGGGAAAACGGAGAGGCAACTTTTGAAAAGCACAAAATCTACCTTTACAAAGAAGATTTCAAGAATTTCCAAGACATGTTTAATGAATCAACCGATTTTATCATCGAGCAAAAAGGTGAAGACGTTATTTCTGAAAAACATGACAAGGATTACAAATCCAAATCTTACACTTTGGAGTCAGACGAAGAGGTCTAAGAATTACAAGAAAAGAGTTAAAGGCATCCAAAATCAAATTTTAGGATGTTTTTTTATGCTTTTTCTGAAAATAAATTTCATCATACTGAAATAAAAAAAGACACTCTAAGAAGAGTGTCTTTGTAGCGAGGACGGGAATTGAACCCGTGACCTCAGGGTTATGAATCCTGCGCTCTAACCATCTGAGCTACCTCGCCGATTTTGTGGTGCAAATATAGAAAAAATTTACACTCACGCAAAATTATTTTAGATTAAAATATTCAAAAACTTGTGATAGTTGATCTGGCTTAGCTACAATTTTATTAGAACTATCTAATATAAAGTAAGTTGGCGTTGCATGCACATTGTAATTTTTTGCATACTCGCTGTACCAACCTTTACCGTCTGCAGCACTTACCCAAGGAAATTTCGATGCTAAATCCGAATAAGATTTAAGATCTGCATCAATTGACAAACCGATAACTTCAACTTTTTTAGATTTTAAAGCTTGATATTTTTCAATAATCTTAGGAAGCTCCGCTGTACAATGCGAACAAGTTGATGACCAAACAATGATTACTTTATGATCAGCTTTAACGTCAGAAATCGATTTAGCTTTGGTATTGTAAGTATTATAAAGTTTCGAATCTGGGAGCTTAGCACCAATTTGCAACTCTTCTTGACCTTTGATTGTACTCGCTAAACGATCATTAATAGTACATTTTAATTCTTTAGCTTCTTTAAGGTATTTATCCTTCATGTCGGCCATGCCATAAGTATCAAAAATCTCAATTAACTCCGACAAAACAGTTTGTCCTCTTGGTGTTTCAATATCAACGTTTTTTAACAGCTTATCGATATCCGCATTAATATTGTCTTTACCAGCAGTGTTAAGATACGAAATCAAAATAGGTTTTAATAAAGAAGAAGTTTCTAAAAAGCTACCTGACTTTACAATAAAGTCGCTGTATTCTTGTAATGGTATGTTTTTATAGTCTGGATTATTAACATATCTAGACGCTGTCTCATTATAATAGTTAATAAATGGAAAATTACCCCCAGTTACAGGCGAAGATGACAAAGTTGCTATCTCTTTTTCTAAAGCTGAATAAAATGGATCTATCGGCTTATAATAGTCTTTAATCTGTAAAAGTGCAGGATAGATTAATTCTTTTTTCTTTTGACCATTCTGTGACGTTTCAAAATACTTGTTAGCAGGATCTAAAAATGTCACTTGCTTTATGGCTTTATTTTCGACTTTATCGACAGTCAAGTTAATATCTTGATTTTCCGATGCCATTTGGATACTATTATTAGAAGGGAAAAGTACCAAACGCAACATGCCTTTATAACTTTTGGGAACTGAAATACTAAGGCTATTACCTTTTTTAGCTCCTTTTCCTAATAAAATATCTTTGGATCCGTCATACGCAAAAAGATATGCGTCATCGACTTGAAAATCAGAAGGCAAATTCGCATTAACTTTGAATTGTGCCGAAATGCTAGATGCTCCTAATAAACAAAGAGCCAATACGGTGTTTCTCATATTACAAATATAAAAAACTCACTTTAGATAAAGTGAGTTTTTATAATATTAAGACAATTTTAATCTTTTGCTACGTTTATAAAAGTAAATTACTAATAAAAACGCTGCGATAACTAAAATGTATTCGTACATATCGATTGGGTTTTTTGGTCTGGAACCAGGACCAGTTGCTCCTGCACCATCCCCAGGTCTACCTTCTGGAGTCGGTGGAGCTTGAGCAATAAGCAAATTATTGAAACCAAATATGCAAATCGCTAAAAATTTAAAAAAAAGATTTTTCATTTTATATGTGCTTTTATCTGATAACTTTTCCATTAAACACTTCTCCTTTTTCAGATTTAGCAGTAATAATATACGTGCCATTAAGCTTATAGATATCCAGCTCACAATCTTTCTTGGTTGATACTTTAGATTTCGAAAGAATTAATTTCCCACTCATATCATAAACTTTAACATCCGCTTGATTCCATTTTGGATCAAAAATCAAAACGTAGTTATCTTTATTTGGATTATAAGCAACCTTTGTTCTTGATCCTTTTAAAGCATCCGTCACATCAAGAGTAAGTGCGTTTTTATCATAATAAAGACTATACTGATCGGTTGTAACTGGCAAAATTGCCCCTTGTGATATTGTTATATAATCAGAAGAATTATTCTTTTTAATATAAAATTCTTTACCTGTCGAAAGTAGACTTTGATTATCATCTATTCTTTTTGCATTCTCTAAAATTTCAAACTTTAAAGAAACAATATCGTTACTATATAACTCTAGTGAAATTGCTTTTTTAGCAAAATCAATTTCATTTGCTTCATTAATGTACAACCAATACTTATCTGCCAGTGCAATATCTTTACCTCCATTATTTTTGTCTTCCTCATATGTACCAATGACATTGAGATTAGATGCAGTAATTTGTGATGATGCTTCTGCAAGAGTTGGCACCCCAGTATTTGCATTTGTAGATACCACATAATAAGTACGTCCCATTTCCTTACCATTTGCATCTAACGCAATGACCCCCAACTGTTTTACAGTTGACGAGGACGAACCTTTTGCAGCAGTAACATCGTAATTAACGTCACTTGCTCTCGTAGTATATGCAAATCGTCTAAGTCTTTCAAACTTAAGAAATGCATCATCTGTATTGGCAGCATCTTTTGTCAATTTAACTACAAAAGTCTGCATTGGTTTGATAAGTGCTCCATAAACATCTCCGGTTGGAATCCCATTCTCAAAAGTTAGATATTTAGCTCCTTCAGAATAAGTTGCCCCATCTGAGTCAGTTGCAACCACCCCTGGATCAAATCTAATACCTTGTAAATGCGGTATTTCTAAAAGGTCTCCATTTAGACCAGCATCAGGGCGTCCAATATTGATTAAATCAAGATTAGTGAAGTAAGGATTACTGAATTGATATAAATTCCTCCCAAAATTAGGCTTTAGCCAAGGATTGGCTCCCATATCAAAATTGTCTTGTAAATATGAGTTGTATGTTTCCTGATAATAATTTTTTAATTGTCCGCTCGTACCAAAGTTAATATCAAGAGCTGCACCATACAATCTTTGACCGTTTGGAACTGCAATTGGCCTACCTCTAACAACATAAACACCATTTGTATAATTAGGAACAATAGTATTGCCTGCGGTTTTGTTTGGATTAACAATGTTAGTTAATGGGTTAGCAGCTGCATTGAAATTAAGCGAACCTAATGCAAAATATTCAGTACCTAAAAATGCTGTAGTTTGTCCCATCAAATCAAAGCGAGCCTTCGCATTATTCCATATTAACGCTTCGTTTTGAGACCATCTTTTACCATTAAAACTTTTTAGTTCCGATTCAAGAGATTGTATTGTCTTAGCAAAAAAGGGGAAACCTACTTGTTGATAAGTTCCGTGTTTACGCTCACGATACTCTTTATCAACGTATCCAGTAATATTGGATTGGCTTAACCCTTCAATATATAACTGCCCGTAAGTAGAATTTTGGTTATTGTTCATTCTTAAAACAACGTTACCTCCATTCACTTTTGGTGAAACCCCGTCTAATGCCGATGTTTCAAACTTAGTATTTGTATCACCAACAACCATTACGTTACCGTAAATATCTAAAACGCCAGTACCTACAGTCCTAAAGCTCAATCCAGAATTTACCATGAGAGCACCTTCCCCAACCATCACATAAGCATCATTACCTATATATTGGCTATATGCATATGAATGCCCCAATAGCACCAACATACTAGTTGTTAATAATTTTTTCTTCATGTTTTACAAAATTGTGTTTTGTGTTTTAACATTGGCAAAATTATAATTTTTTTTAGATAAAAAAAATTATCTACCTAAAAATCAATGGTTAAATAAATTTAATAGATTATAATTTTATATCATCTTCCTCAACGACAATCTCATTTTGAGCATCAATATCGTACATATAATCTTCTAAAACTTTTTCCGTTGTACCACGAAGTCCTCTAGCGCCAAGTCCCTTTTCTACGGTATCATCAACTATTTTTTCAATAGCTTCATCTGTAAAACTTAGCTTAACACCATCCATCTTAAACAATTCTACAAATTGATTAATAATAGAGTTTTTTGGCTCTTTCATAATTCTAACCAAAGTCTCCTTAGTCAAGCTATCCAAATACGTAATAATCGGGAAACGTCCCAACAACTCTGGGATAAGACCAAAGGACTTTAAATCGATTGCATTAATTTGACTTAAAATATAATCGTCTTCCTCAACTTTGTTAAGTTTTTCTGAACTAAAACCAATAGCTTGTTTATTAAGTCGTCTTTCGATAATTTCTTTAATACCATCAAAAGCTCCACCTGCAATGAAAAGGATATTCTGCGTATTAACTTGAATGTATTTTTGATCAGGATGCTTTCTTCCTCCTTGTGGCGGAACATTAACAATACTTCCTTCCAATAGTTTTAATAAACCCTGCTGCACACCTTCACCAGAAACATCTCTTGTAATACTAGGATTATCAGACTTACGCGCAATCTTATCAATTTCATCGATAAAGACAATACCGCGTTCTGCTTTTTCAACATCATATTCTGCAACCATAAGAAGTCTAGACAAGATACTTTCCACATCTTCCCCAACATAGCCTGCTTCTGTCAAAATCGTTGCATCTACGATACAAAAAGGAACGTTAAGTTGCTTTGCAATCGTTTTAGCCAAAAGTGTCTTCCCTGTCCCAGTCTCACCAACCATTAAGATATTTGACTTTTCAATCTCTACTTCACGATTTTCGTCTTGCTTATGAAGAAGTCTTTTATAGTGGTTGTAAACGGCAATAGACAATTGCTTTTTCGCCTGATCTTGCCCAATAATATATTCGTCTAAGAATTCTTTTATCTGTTTTGGTTTTGCAAGTTCTTCCATTGTAAAACCAGCATCGCCCATTTGCTTTACACTATCTTTAATAATGTTATGCGCCTGCTCGATACAGTTTTCGCAGATAAAACCATTTTGTCCAGAAATCAGTGTTTGTACTTCATTTCGTTTTCTTCCACAGAAAGAACATTGATTAGGATTCATATAAAATTGTGTACTTTTCTTTTTAATAATTAATGAAAAAAAAGAAGCATTTGCGCTTCTTTTAAAACTGATTTATGCGTTTTTAATCGCGTCTTTTATCGTTTGATATTCTTCGGCAGAAAGCTTAAGTCGCTCATTTCCGAAGTTAAGGTCTTGCATAGCGTTGAGTGGCACAAGATGAATGTGCGCATGCGGAACTTCCAGTCCAATAACCGCAACGCCTACTCTTTTGCAAGGAATTGCTTTTTCAATTTTTTTAGCAACTTGCTGTGCAAAAGCCCAAAGATTTTTGAATTCTTCTGAATCTAAGTCAAAGATTAAATCCACTTCTTTTTTAGGAACAACCAATGTATGTCCTTTTACTAAAGGCATTGCATCCAAAAAAGCGATAAAATTGTCGTCCTCTGCTACTTTGTAACTTGGGATTTCTCCGTTAATGATTTTTGTGAAAATTGAACTCATAATTTTAAAAGTATTTTACTTCTACAAATATCAAACCGTTTAATAAAAATTACAGGCTAATTTCTAAAATATCAAAAGTCAACTTATTCCCGTTAGGAAGTGTAATCTCAGCAACATCGCCCACAGCTTTCCCTAAAAGACCTTTTGCGATTGGTGTATTAACAGAAATCTTCCCTGTTTTCAGGTCGCTTTCATTATCTGGAACTAAAGTGAATTTTTGCTCCGCTTTAGTAGCATGATTTTTAAGTCTAACTGTTGTCAAAATTGAAACTTTTGACGTATCTAGCTGGCTTTCATCGATAATCTTTGAAACCGAAATAATATCTTTAAGTTTAGAAATACGCATTTCTAACAGTCCTTGCGCCTCTTTAGCTGCGTCATATTCTGCATTTTCAGAAAGGTCACCTTTATCTCTTGCTTCTGCAATCTGTTGGGTAACTTTTGGTCTTTCAATAGTTTCCAATTGCTCAAGCTCTGCTTTCATTTTATCTAAACCCTCTTTAGTAACATAACTCATGTCAATAATTTTTTAACGTTAATATAAAAAAATTATCCGACCTTTGCCGGATATAATTTTTGTTGTGTTGAATCGTTTTGACAAATATATAAATTAATTTTGAGATGAAAATGAATTTAAGATATTTTGGGATAATTATTTTTCTGGTTTTCAGTAATTTATTCATTATCAACTCTTGTAGTGACAGAGCCGAAACGGTTTCTTGTTTTCCGCAATCGCAGATTAATGTAAGCATTAACACTAACCTTCCTTTATACTATCCAGTTACAATACAAGGTGGATGGGTTTATGTTAACGAAGTGGGCGCTGGGACGCGAGGACTTATCATTGCAAACACCGCCAATGGTTACAAAGTCTATGACAGAAACGCACCTCATATTTGTCCAGATGGCGACTCAACAGTATTACGAGTTAAAGATAACACAACTATCGTTTGCGACAAAGATGGCGCTGAATGGATGTTGAACGGGACACCTATTAACGACAAATCCAAAGGTCTTCCTCCAAAAACTTATCCTTTCCAGTACGAACCATCCACAGGCGTTATTTCTATCTATTATTAAACTTAAACTATGAAAATTGTTATCCAGCGTGTGTCTGAGTCTTCTGTAAAGGTTGACGAAAAAATTGTTGGCGAAATCGGAGCGGGATTGATGCTTCTTTGCGGGATTGATGAAAATGACCAAAGTGAAGACGCAGATTGGCTTGTCAAAAAGATTTTGGATTTAAGAATTTTTGGAGACGAGGACGGCAAATTGAATCTATCAATAAAAGACATCCAAGGTGAAATCCTTTGCATCAGCCAATTCACATTAATTGTTGATTATAAAAAAGGAAATCGCCCATCTTTCATAAAAGCTGCAAAACCTGACAAAGCCATACCGTTATTCGAGTATTTTAAAGATGAATTAAAAAAATCTGGCTTAAAGATCGAAAGCGGTATTTTCGGCGCCGACATGAAGGTTGCTCTCATCAATGATGGACCTGTTACGATTGTTATGGACAGCAAGACGAAAATATAGTTGCTGGCTTTTAGTTTTTAGAAAAATCACTTCCTAATTCCTAATTCCTAATTTCTAACTCCTAATTCCTAATTCCTAATTAACCTGATATTCCAGTTTAATGGTGATTGTCGCTTCTTTTTCTTTTGAAGACGTGTTAAATGTACCGCCATAAGAATAATCCTCGTTAGAATTAGGTGCCGTAATTTGGATAACGCCCATCGTCGCTTTTTTCAAACTTCCGAGTGAGCTTCCCGCGTTGTCGGCAATTTTTTCGGCCCGTTCTTTAGCATCTTTGGTTGCATCTGCAATCATCTGCTGCTTAACTTCAGCCAATTTAGTATAAAAATATTGAGGTGTTGAAGAAGTGAATTCAATGCCACGATTGATAATTTCGGTGATGTTTCTAGAGATATTTTCAATTTTTCCAACTTCTTTGGATTCGATGCTAACGCTTTGTGTAAGATTGTATCCGGAAAATTCTCCTTGAACATAATTACCATTGGAGTCGTTATAACTTCTAAAATTCTTTTGAATATCAACAGCAGAAAAAACCATTTCGTTGTCCTTAACGCCTTTTGATTTTAGATATTGAGCAATCACATTTTTATCAACCGCTAACTCGTCATACGCCGATTTTAAGTCAAAATTATTTTTTGAAAAACTTCCTGACCAAGTAATTAAATCTGAAGTAAATTTCTTAGAACCCAAACCAGTAACCGAAATCGTATTGTCTGCTTTGTTCCTATTTTTGATGGCGTTGCCGAAGAAAATCGTTGCGATAATCAAGCCTAAAGCAGCGATACCAACTGTGATGTATTGTGGTTTCATAACTCAATATTTTTAGTGCAACATGTTAGCAACAAAGTTTGTTCCATTAAAAAAAAATATTAACAAATCTTCTTTTCAATTTCGATGCTGACACCTTGCATTTCGCCACGCATTGGTGGACGGGTTTTGGTTAGTTTCACTTTAATAAAACTGAGTTGAGGAAACGAAGACTCCAATTTTGAAATAATTCTGCCAATAACATGTTCTAATAGTTTTGACGGAATACTCATCTCGTGGTGAATAATATCATTAACTTCTGCATAGTTGATGGTGTCTGACAAATCATCGGATTGCGATGCTTTTTCTAAATCGGCATGAAGTTCGGCATTGATAATATATTTGGTCCCCAAAATTGTCTCTTCTGGTAACACGCCATGAAATGCGTAAATCTTTATGTTCTCAAGAATAATTTTTGAATGCATAGGTTCTTCTAGGCTTTGGTTGTTGGTTTTTTATTTAAGATTAAAATAATTCTTAAATCTTAATTATTGTAAAACTAAACAAGTTTTGTCGATTTCTCAACAAAACTTGTACATTTTACTACTTTGGGACGCAATAGGGATGGCAGCGGCATCCTTGGGAGCGGAGCGAGGCGTCGGAGCGTAGCGGAGACGACCGAGCGAAGCGCTCCAAGATACAGCGTACAGCCCGACCGCTAGCGTAGATAAAGCCTTGGCGCGGGATTGCCCAAATTTATTTTATCGTTTTTGAAAGTTCTAGCATCGCCTCGATTGGCTTTAGCGCTTTCAGACGTAATTTTTCTTCAATTAAAATTTCTGGAAGTTCGTACTTCATGCATAGATAAAGCTTTTCCATCGTGTTGCGTTTCATGTAAAAACACTCGCTGCAATTACAAGATTCGTCAAACACCAAAGCTGGAATCAAGTCTTTATGCGGCGCACGTTTTTTCATCTCGTGAAGAATGCCTTCCTCTGTCGCAATGATGAATTTTTGACAATCGTCTTTCTCAACATAATTAAGCAAAGCCGAGGTCGAACCGATGAAATGCGCCAACTTTAGCACAGCTTCTTCACTTTCTGGATGCGCAATTAATTTTGCATCTGGATTGTCTGCCAGCTGTTTTGCAATTCGCTCCATCGAAAATGCTTCGTGAACGATACAACTTCCGTCCCACAAAATCATATCGCGTCCTGTCTTTTGCGCAAGATAACGACCTAGATTTTTGTCTGGTGCGAAAATAATTGGTTGGTCTTTTGGTAACGCATTGATAATAGTTTCGGCATTAGAACTTGTCACGATAATGTCACTTTCAGCTTTAGTTTCTGCATTACAATTGATGTAAGTCGCTACCAAAGCGCCTGGATGTTGCTCGCGCATCGAACGAAGACCTTCACCGCTACAACCGTCTGCCAAAGAGCATCCTGCCAAAGTATCTGGCAAAACCACTTTTTTAGTTGGATTAAGAATTTTTGCAGCTTCCGCCATGAAATGTACCCCGCAGAAAACAATCATATCGGCATCTGTATCTTTTGCCTGACGCGCCAACTGCAAAGAATCACCCAAAAAATCTGCGATATCCTGAATCTCCGCAGGTTGATAATAATGTGCTAAAATGACAGCGTTTTTTTCTTCTTTTAGTTTTAAAATAGCATCCACAAGATCTTGTCCCTGCGGAATTGCAATATCTTTAATATCCAAAAAACCTTTAATCGGCATACTGGATTTTGCTTTTTCTAACGTGTTTTCCATATCTTTTTGTGTGATTAATTAAGAATTAATAAAGTCATGCAAAATACTTTCCATTTCTTGCGTTGCAACTTCTAGATTATCATTAATGACAACTTTATCAAACTTACTCTGATAAGTTAACTCTTCTTCAGCCTTTGCTACACGAGTTTTGATAACTTCTAGCGCATCCGTTCCTCGTGTTATTAATCGACGTTCCAGCTCCTCGATACTTGGTGGTGCAATGAAAATTGACAATGCCTGTTCTCCAAAAATCTTTTTTAAGTTAACACCGCCTTTAACATCAACATCAAAAATAACAACCTTCCCGTTCTTCCAAATGCGCTCCACTTCTTCTTGTAAAGTCCCGTAAAATTTGTCTGTATAAACTTCTTCAAACTCTACAAAAGCATTTTCGGAAATCTTTTGACGAAACTCCTCAGGACTTAAAAAGTGATAATCAACACCATGTTTTTCTTCACCGCGAGGCGCTCTTGTTGTGCACGAAATCGAGAATTGCAAATCTGGAAAATGAGCTAAACAATGCTTTACCAAAGTGGTTTTTCCACTTCCTGATGGTGCCGAAAATATAACTACTTTATTCATTTTTAAAATTAGGAATTATCAATTATAAATTAGGAGCTGACTTAAAAATCACTCATAATTTATAACTTATAATTTACAAAACATTAAGGGTTTGTTCTTTAATTTTTTCGAGGTCGTCTTTCATTTCGACAACCAATTTTTGGATGGCTGCGTGATTGGCTTTTGACCCTAAAGTATTGATCTCGCGTCCCATTTCTTGAGAAATAAAACCTAATTTTTTACCATTAAAATCTTCATTCTCCATCACATCCAAATAATATTTAAGATGTTGTGCTAATCTCACTTTTTCTTCCGAAATGTCTAACTTCTCTGTGTAATAAGCCATTTCTTGGTAAAAACGCGTTTCGTCAACATTTTCGAATTCCTTTAAAGTATTCTGATAACGTTCTTTTACAGCTGTAATTCGTTCTTCTTCATATTGTGGAACTTGCGATAATTTAGCTTCAATGTTTTTTACATTTTTACACAATTCATCTTGAAGAATTGAACCTTCTGTAGTTCGGAATTCCAAAAACTTAGAAATCGCCTCATTAACGATTTTTAATAAGAAATTCCATTCTTCATCACTAAGATCAGCAGTTTTGTTACTAATAGCTTCTGGCATTCTAACCGCCATTTGCAAATAATCTATTGCATTAGCACCAGGCGAAATCTCGCCAAGTTGCGTCATATACGATTTTACAATCTCTTTATTAATATTAACATCGTTGCTGTCTTCGAGATTTTCGCAATTGATGTAGCAATCAACTTTTCCGCGAAGTAATTTATCATTCAGCAATTTTCTAATATCAAACTCTTTTTCTTTATAACGAATCGGCACTTTAATATTAAGGTCGAATGTTTTGCTGTTGAGCGACTTGATGTCGATGGTCAGCTTTTTTCCTTCGAAAACACCTTCTGCACGACCAAATCCCGTCATTGATAATACCATATCTGCTTTTCTTATTATAATGCAAATATAATGATGTTAGTTGAAAAGGCTTCTAAAGATTATTCTAATTATTAAACTTAATAAACCTTTATATCGAATGATTTGCTAATTAAACATTTAACAAGAATGTTAACCAGCAATTAAATAACCATAGTATAATTTAATTTTATATTAAAATGACAAATATTAACCTCTAAACGACATTTTCCTATTGATAAAACCAATCGATTATTGTATTTTTGTCGGCTATGAAAAGATGGTATCTTTACCCTTTTTCCCTTGGTTATCATCTCGGAACTTCGATTAGGAACCGAATGTTTGATTGGGGATTATTTTCTTCGAAACGATTCAAAACACCAATAATTGGTGTTGGTAATCTTTCTGTGGGCGGAAGTGGAAAATCGCCGATGGTGATGTATTTGGCAGCTTATCTGTCCAAATATTATCGCACTGGTGTTCTTTCTCGAGGTTATGGCAGAATGACAAAAGGCTACAATGTCGTTAACTACGAAAGCAACTACAAAACTGTTGGTGACGAACCAATGCAATTATTCGAAAGATTCAAAAATCGTTTCGTCATTGGCGTTTGCGAAGACCGTGTTTTCGGTGCCAAAAAATTAATTGAAGACATGGATCTTAATGTTTTGGTTTTGGATGATAGCTTTCAGCATCGTGCTATAAAGCCAGGACTTAATATTTTGTTGACGGTTTACAACGATCCGTATTTTAAGGATTTCATTTTACCTGCCGGCAATTTACGAGAAAGTCGTCATGGTGCAAAACGTGCCGATATTATTATGGTTACCAAATGTCCAAATGATTTAACAGAAGAAAAAAAACAATATTACATTTCAAGAATAAAACCACAACATTATCAGAAAGTATTTTTCTCCTCTATAGAATATGACGAAAATGTCATGAGCATCGACAAATATATGCCAGTCAAAAATCTCGATTATTACGATGTACTTTTGATAAGTGGCATTGCCAACCCAACACAAATTGTAAAAGAAGTCGGCAAATATTCTAAAAAAATAAAACATCTTAAATATAAAGACCATCACAATTTCTCCGATGACGACATCAAAAAAATTGTGGCAGAATATAAAAAACTTGGCGAATACAAGATGATTTTAACAACAGAAAAAGATTATGTAAGACTCAAAACTTTTGACTACTTGCGTGACAAAATCTTTTATTGGCCAATTAATGTAGAAATAGACAATCAAGAAGCGTTTAATCAAATAATCAACGATTATGTTAGAAAAAATTAAAGAAACCGCAGCGTTCATCAAAAATATTATCCAAGACACACCAGACTTTGCAATCGTGTTAGGTTCTGGACTTGGAAAACTTCAAGACGAGGTACAACCGATCCACACCATCGAGTATGAAGACATTCCTAACTTCCCGCAAGTAACCGTTGTTGGTCACGGTGGCAAGTTAATCTACGGAATTCTTGAAGGCAAAAAAGTATTGATGATGAGCGGTCGTTTCCATTATTACGAAGGTTATCCAATGGAGACTGTGACTTTCCCTTTCAAAGTTTTCCACTTGTTGGGCATCCAAAATCTATTGTTGTCAAACGCTTCAGGTGGCGTTAATCCTAACTTCCAAGTTGGCGATATTATGTTGGTTAAAGATCATATCAACATGATGCCAGAACATCCATTACGTGGTAAAAACATCGACGAGCTAGGTCCACGATTTGTGGATATGAGCGAAGCTTATAACAAAAAAATGTTACAAACGGCGCACGATGTTGCCAAAGAAAATAACATCAAAATTCACGAAGGTGTCTATGTAGGATTGCAAGGTCCAACTTTCGAAACGCCATCTGAGTATGGATTGGTTCGATTCATCGGTGGCGACGCTGTTGGTATGAGCACGGTTCCGGAGGTTATCGTTGCAAAGCACATGGGGATGGACGTTTTCTGTATTTCGATTATTACCGATTTGGGTGGTCCCGAAATCGCGTTCGCTGTGTCACACGAAGAAGTGCTAAATGCTGCTAACAAAGCGATGCCAGACGTTATCAAAATCGTAAAAGGTCTGGTAAAAAATTACAACTAAAAGTTTTTAAAACATAATATAGATGCACTCAAATTTTTGGGTGCATTTTTATTTGGGCGCCATTTCCGCCTACGGTTCCCGCTTTTGTAGTCTTGATGCGCGGCGACGAAGTCGCCGCGCATCAAGACTACAAAGAGCTCCACCTACGTCGGGGCGCATATCCCACGTTCTTACCCAATTTGGGTGATAGAATTTAATTATCATTTAATAAGAAATATCAATCCAATAATTCTTTAATTTTGCAGCACAACAATTATAGCAATGAAGAAGATTTTTAGCATCTTAAGTCTATTTATTCTCGTTTTGGGCTACTCACAAAAGATACCAGCAGTTAACAAAACTATATTTAGCAAAGAAGCTTTAGCAGAAAAGATGCAAGACGAAAACGGAAATTCAATTTCTGTTAAAGACATTCTAGATCAGTATAAAGGAAAAGTTATCGTCATTGACTTTTGGGCAAGTTGGTGCAAAGATTGTCTTTTGGCCATTCCAAAATCTAATGAATTGGCAGAGAAAAATCCAAATATTCAGTTTTTATATTTTTCGTTGGAGCGTAACAAAGAAGCTTTTGATCGCAGCATCGAAAGATTTAACATGAAAGAAAAAGAAAATTTTTGGTTCTCATCTGGCTGGAAGAATTCATTTAATGATTATATCGAGCTTAACTGGATTCCGAGATTTATGGTGATTGACCAAACTTCCAACATTGCAAAATATTATGCAATTTCACCTGAAGATCCAGACATTCAAACTACAATTGACAAACTCATAAAACCAAACTCAAATTAACATTTGAGTTTTTTTATTTTCTAAATTTGCGACATGACTTCAAGCCAACGAAAAATTATTCACGTTGACATGGACGCTTTTTATGCGTCTGTGGAGCAACTCGATAATCCAGACTTGAAGGGTAAACCTATTGCCGTTGGTGGTGGACATCGCGGTGTGGTTGCTGCTGCCAGTTATGAAGCACGAAAATTTGGCGTTCGATCGGCGATGCCAAGTAAAACGGCGAAAGAAAAGTGTCCACATCTTATTTTTGTACCGCCGAGATTTCCGCGATACAAGGAAGTTTCAAAAAAGATTAGAAGCATTTTCTACGAATACACCGACCTTGTCGAACCTTTATCTTTGGACGAAGCTTACCTAGACGTCACCGAAAACAAAAAAGATATCGAATCTGCTAACCAAATCGCTAAAGAAATTAGACAACGCATTTTTGAAGAAACAGGACTGACGGCTTCCGCTGGAATTTCTGTGAATAAATTTTTAGCTAAAGTCGCTTCGGACATTAACAAACCAAATGGACAAAAAACCATACATCCACAACATATAGAAAAATTTTTGGAAGAACTTCCCGTAGAAAAATTTTATGGTGTTGGAAAAGTTACTGCTAACAAAATGTTTGGTCTGTCAATTTACAAAGGTGCAGATATCAAGAAAAAAACATTGGAAGAGTTGACCAGACTTTTCGGAAAGTCGGGACAATATTATTACAATCTTGTGCGAGGCATCCATCGTAGCGAAGTCAAACCTAATCGAATCCAAAAAAGCGTTGCCGTAGAACGAACATTTTTTGATGATTTATCCGACGAGCAACAGATTGACGACAAACTAAAGAGCTTGAGCGAAGAATTACAAAACCGACTTTCGAAACATCAAATTCTTGGTAAATCTTTAACTTTAAAAATTAAATACAAAGACTTTTCTTTGTACACAAGAAGTTTTACTAAAACCGAATATTACCAATCGAAAGAAGATTATTATCGCACCGCAAAAAATTTGTGGAAGCAACGACCTTTTGACCGTGCTGTACGACTTTTAGGATTGTCACTTTCTAATCTTAATACCGAAGAAAAAAAGCAAGTTTCTATTCAGTTGAAAATTCCGTTTGAGGATTTAGATTAATTATTGCAAATCATCATAAGTCACTTCTCGATTCACGAGAATATTTTGATAAGTCAATTCTGATGTTTTATTTTGTCCGGTCGTGATGATTTTCGTCGGTAACAAAATCCCATCAAAGCTTTTATAATCCCAGAAATTTTGATTGCCTTCCGAGGTTTCAATTTTACAAAGAAGCTTTGTTTGTTTGTCAAAATAGATGTTGGAATCCGATTTTACAAGAACATAAAATTGCTGTTGTCCGCTCTTTGCTTCTTCAACTTTATTAAATTCATTAGCATCAAACTCTAACGCTGCAATCAATTTTCTTTTTTGTAATTTTTGAACAACAGGCTCCGACATGGCTTCGCGATGATCACCTTGACTAACATAACCGAATTTCCCATCAAAGAACTGGATTACTTCCTCATGTCCCAATTTCTGTGTCTTCTTAAAAATATTCGGAGCAATCCAAACTTCAGTTCCAGCATAACTTTTAGAATCAACCGTCAAGATGGTTTGCATTTTCAGATATTTAACTTGCTCTAGCTTTGCAAGTCCGCCCAAGGCTTTATAATATTCAGAAATTATTTCGTTAGAAGTCGGAAGTTTTTGGCTGAAAAAACTACAACTAATTAGCAAGAAAAGAACAATTTTAAGTTTAGAAAAATAGGAATTCATAGAATCATTAAGTAGTTTTGTCGGTCAAAAATCTTTCAAATTTATAAAAAATGTCCATTAATAAGCCCGAACTTCGTCAACATTTATTGGAAATTTTAACCCAAAAAATTCTAAAACTCGAACAACTTATCGAGGATACTCGGGCATCTAACAACGATACCAAAAGCAGTATGGGCGACAAGTATGAGACAAGTCGAGAGATGTTGCAACAACAAATTAACAATCTTCAACTTCAATTGAACGAGCTTAAAAGTCAACATAATTTAGTAAAAAACTTAAACATTACTGATAAAAAAGTAGTTAGTCTTGGCAGTTATGTTGTGACTTCTTTATCAAAATTTTTCATCGCCGTTTCTTTGGGAAAAATAAAATTTGAGAACGAGAAACTTTATGTTATTTCTGACAAAAGTCCAATAGCCTTGGCACTTCACAATCATAAAAAAGATGATGTAATTTCTTTTAATGGACAAAAAATTTCTATCACCGAAATTTCTTAATTCAAAATGTCAATCAAGAATTCTTTCGTAGTTTTGTGCCGATGAAAAAAGCGATTGCTAGCCAAAGAAAATCACGAAAAAAACAATTAGAACGCCGCCAACTGAAAAAGAAAATCATGTGGTGGACCTTGACTTTTGCGATACTTGGACTTTTAGGAACAGGTTATTATTTAAAAGAGAAAATTCACTTTTATTATTCCATTTATTTTAACAAGTTTCATCACAAAAAACTAAAAAACTCGAAAGAAGAAGAAGCGCGCATAAACAGAATAATTGGTGACTATGCTACACAGACTTTTGGCTTTGACATTTCGCATTATCAAAATAAAAAAGATATAAAATGGGATAGTTTGAGTATTGGTAATAAAACAATTCCTTTAAAATTTGTACTACTTCGTGCTACGATGGGCAACAAAAAGTCTGACAAAAATTTTGAACATTTTTGGGAACAAGCTAAAAAACATGAGCTTCTTCGTGGTGCTTACCATTTTTATCGACCAGATGAAGATCCTATTTTGCAAGCCAATTCTTTTGTTTCGGTTGCTAAATTAGAATCGGGTGATTTGCCGCCAGTTTTGGACATCGAGAAAATGCCTCGTCACAAATCGAAAGAACAACTTATTAAAGATTTAAAACTTTTTGTGAAAATTTTGGAAGATGCTTATGGTGCAAAACCGATTATTTACACCTATTATCATTACAAAAAAGATGTTCTCGCAGACGAATTTGATGATTACACACTTTGGTTAGCCAACTATAACGACGTCCCAGCGCCTTCTCCCGAAGACAACTGGAAATTCTGGCAATTCACAGAAAACGGAATTGCGTATGGCATCAATGTAAAAGTCGACCTCAATGTCTACAACGGAAGTTACTGGTCGCTACGACAACTGACCTTGGATTAATTTTAAAACTTCGTCCTTACTTATTTTGGAAGTTGGTCCTTTTTTAGTGGCTGCAACGGCACCAAGAGCATTCGCAAAAGTTAAAGCTTCGTTGTAATCTTCTTCGCTTTCACAATCCATAATTTTTGAAAGTAGCGCTGCTAAAAAATTATCACCAGAACTTATCGTATCAACGATATCAACTTCGAAACCTGGATGAGAATAAAGTTGTTCGCCTGTCAACAAAACCGCGCCATTTGTCCCACGAGTAACACAAATTTGTGCTGTCTCGGAATACTCTGACAAAAATAAAATATTAAGTTCCAAAGACTCATTGTCAGCGCCAAGATGTTTAGCGAGATAGCGCAACTCAGCTTCATTCAATTTAATAAGATCAGCTTTACGCATCAATTTTAGAATCTCGTCCATATCGCAAAAGGGCTTCCGTACATTAACATCAAAAACTTTATATTTCGCAATATCAAGGAGTTTGTACAAACTATTTTTAGAAACTTCGCTGCGCGCTGCCAAGCTTCCGTAAACAAAAATATCAGCAGCAGAAACCGTGTTTACGATCTCATCTGTCAATTCGATATGATCCCACGCCGCAGGCGATTTAACATCGTACACCGCTTCGCCATTATCATCAAAATGAACAATTGCTTCACCAGTTGGGAAGTTTTGATCAATCTTAACATAGACACCAGTAAGATTTAGATTTTGAATATTTTGTAAAAGTGTACGACCTTCGGCGTCATTACCGATTTTAGAAACGATACGCGACGGTACACCAAGGCTAGATAATCTAGCAGCAACTTGCAAAGGAGCCCCACCAATTACTTTCCCACTCGGGAAAATATCCCACAATACTTCTCCGAAACAGATGGCTTTTCTCATAGGTTAAATTTATTCCTAAGATAGCATTTTTAAAATATGTTTAGCATTTAATCTTTCAATTCTAACATTTTTTAACAATTTTAAAGATAATTAAACATTTAATAACAGAAATAATAAACAAGTATCGTTTTTACTAAGACTAAATACTTTATAAAGCCGAATTAAAACAATTCTTATTCGTATTTTTGGGCTATGAATTACGTGACGGCAGAACATCTTTCGAAATCTTATGGTTTGAAAGTTTTATTTGAAAACATCAGTTTTAACATCAACGAAGGCGAAAAAATTGCGATTGTTGCCAAAAATGGTAGCGGAAAATCGACACTTCTCAAAATATTAATGGGAAAAGAAATCGCCGACCAAGGTTCTGTCCTTATCAATAAAGACATCCAAGTCGTGCTTTTTGATCAAGAAATTAGCTTTAATCCAAATCTCACTGTGGAAGAGTTTATGATGACTTTGGATTCGGCACCGATTGTTGCGCTCAAAAATTATCATTTGTCTTTAACGTCTACCGACCACGATTTCATTGAAAAAGCACTTCTCGAAATGGAAGCGCATAAAGCTTGGGATCTAGAAAATGAGATGAAACAAATCTTGTCTCAGCTTCAGATTACGGATCTTTCTGTCCAGATGGGAAAACTCTCTGGTGGACAGGTGAAACGTGTTGCGCTTGCAAAATTATTGACAGAAACAAGAGCCGAACATCGTCACGTTCTTTTGATTATGGATGAGCCAACCAACCACCTCGATGTAGAAATGGTCGAATGGCTGGAGAATTATCTGTCTAAACAAAAGATTACGTTGCTGCTTGTAACGCATGACCGCTACTTTTTGGATTCGGTTTGCGATACGATTTGGGAAATGGAAGACGCGCAATTGTATATTCATAAAGGTGGTTATGCTACTTACTTGGAGAACAAAATGATCCGTGAAGAAAACTTGGACGCGACCATCGATAAAGCCAACAACCTTTATAGAAAGGAACTAGAATGGATGCGTCGTCAACCAAAAGCTAGAACTACAAAATCTAAAAGTAGAATCGATGCTTTCTACGACACCGAAAAAGTTGCTAAAACCGACACTAGAAAACAAAGTCTAGAATTGGATTTTGAAATGCAACGACTTGGAAAAAAAATTCTTGAACTTAAACATATTGACAAAGCTTACGGCGATAATGTGCTTTTAAAAGATTTTAACTATCAATTTCAAAGAAGTGAAAAAGTTGGAATTGTTGGTAAAAACGGTGCCGGAAAATCGACATTGTTAAACATTATTCAGAACCTTGAAAAGGCTGATAGTGGAACAATAGAGACTGGTGAAACGATAAGTTTCGGTTACTTTTCGCAAAAAGGATTAGCCTTTAAAGAAGATGAACGTGTTATTGATTTTATTAAAGAAAAAGCAGAATATTATCCTTTAGCAAATGGTAGAAGTCTTTCTGCTTCTCAGTTTTTGAGACTGTTTTTATTTGATGATCAAACGCAATACTCGCCAATTTCAAAACTATCTGGCGGCGAAAAACGTCGTCTACATCTTATGTATGTTCTTTATCAGAATCCAAACTTCTTGATTTTTGATGAGCCTACTAACGATTTGGATTTGCCTACATTAACGGTTTTAGAAAACTTCTTGTTGCAATTCCAAGGTTGTTTAATTATCGTTTCTCACGATCGTTACTTCATGGACAGAATCGTTGACCATGTTTTAGCATTTGAAGGAAAAGGTAAAATAAAGAACTTTGTCGGCAACTTCACAGAATATCGTGAATGGAAAAAAACGCAAGATTCTGAAACTAAAAAACTAGATGAAGCTAAATCTAAAGTGAGTGTAGAACCTGTTTCTGCGCCATCGCAACCAAAAGTTTCTAAAAAGAAATTATCCTTCAAAGAGCAACGTGAGTTAGAACTTCTGGAAAAAGAAATGCCAGAATTAGAAAAGAAACGTGATATCATTTTAGAAGCTCTAAATAACGAAACCGATTACGATAAAATCGCAGGACTTTCTAAAGATTTAGAAGTAATTTCGGAAAACCTAGAGACGTCGGAAATGCGATGGTTAGAGCTACAAGAGATGTTAGAA
This sequence comes from Soonwooa sp., assembly GCF_032062245.1. Taxonomy (NCBI): domain Bacteria; kingdom Pseudomonadati; phylum Bacteroidota; class Flavobacteriia; order Flavobacteriales; family Weeksellaceae; genus Soonwooa; species Soonwooa sp. The sequence goes on along the minus strand of NZ_DAMBQF010000028.1, from coordinate 1,288 downwards.
TCTTAGAGCTTTTTATTCATCCGATCCAAAGGCGAAACAACATTAGAAATGCTCTTATCCGTAACTTCGGTATAGATTAACGTCGTTTTGATACTGTTATGTCCAAGTAATTTTTGTATTAAAGAAATATCAGTTCCGTACTCTAACAAATGCGTTGCGTAGCTATGTCTCAAACTGTGTATACCAACTTGCTTATTGATTTTTGCTTTTGTCATTGCTTGTTTGAAAACCGATTGTGCACTACGTTTCGAGTACTGACCGCCATGCTCACCCTCAAAAAGATAGTATTTAGGACGAAAATCCTTGTAATATTGACGTAGCTCATTAAGAATAGATTCGGGCAAATTAACATAACGATCTTTCTTACCCTTACTTCGCTCGATAAAGACTTTAAGCTTGACACCATCAACATCTTGAACTTTTAGATTAATGATTTCACTAACCCGAAGTCCCATTCCATAACATAGTTTTAAAATTAAAAGATGTTTAATATTTGTCGTAACTCGGAATAGTTTGTTAATATCTTTCTCATTCAAAGCCTTAGGCAAAATAGATGCTTTCTTTGGTCTAGGTATGTCAACGAAAAATTTAGTTCGGCCAAGTACTTTCTCAAAATAGAATTTAATTGCATTCATCCGACTATGTATCTGGTTTTCGGATAGCCCTAAAACTTTATGACAATAAAGAAAATAGCTACGTAACTTTTCCTCACTAAGATCTTGCACTTGGTAATCACCAATAACCTTCAAAAGTTGAGAAAACTCACCTGTATAGGTACGAATGGTACTTTCAGAAAAGGCCTTTAAAGCAAGCTGATCTTGTAAACGGCACAACTCAACTCTATTATTAAAACTTAAAGATTCTACCAGCTTTCTGCCATTATAATTCGATTTAAAACCAAGCAAAAATCGTGAATAATTACAATCTTCAACATAGAACATATTAGACTCGAGGTCAATACTATATTCAATCCTATCTTTCAGAGCTTCACTCACAACATCGGTAACATAACTCCCTAGCCAAATAACTTTAATATTGTTAAGGCTACCATAACGAGGAAATTCATTAAAATTGTGAGATTTCATTTTATACAAAATATTATGACTAAAGATAATGAAAACCAAACAATTAACAAATGACTTCTTGATTATTCTCTAGTAGCTCTTTCCCGCTTTCACTTATCGCTTTTTTATGCCGAGCTATTGCATCTGCTTACAAAAAGAGCTCGAACAAGCCGTTCAATGGTAAGTTTGCATTAGGATAATTAAGGAAGTAAATTAGTTGATAA
>NZ_DAMBQF010000027.1:0-36106 GCF_032062245.1 Soonwooa sp. | reverse complement strand
GTTTTACAATACAAAATGAGGGTATAATTCTGTCCAACGTTTGGGGAGACTTACACATACACCTGGCAGGCTTCCTACAGATGGTGTAAAAACATATTATGATGAAACGGTTGGTGGTTATTCTAAAGCCCTGGTTTTGATAACTGATGCAAATCAAATCAAAAACGGAAAATGCTTTATTCATAGTGTTGCAAAAAGTGATTTGAATAGTTATTTAGTTGGATCTTATAAAGGATTATTCGATGAAAACTGGAATGCAACTTTCAATGCAGATTATTCAGGATCATTTTTAGGTCTGGCAATGAGCTGGACCATTGTAAGCGATGATAATGGCAATATAATAAAATGGGATATTCCAAATTCAAAATCTGTTGTTTTTTTTGTAATGGTTGAGTTTAAAGGAAAATTGCCGTCCACTATGGATCCAGTAGCAGCAGGAAAAACAGTTGCCGGAATTTATTCTGCTGTTTACAATGATCAGAATAATACCATCTAAATAAACCAAATGGTAAAATAACACAGCATTTTAATATTAGGAATTATTAAAAGACAACTAGCAACATTTAAAAACTTTACTATGAAGACAATGATATATAAAATTAATTGGTTGCTTGTGATTTTTATAACAACTAACTGTAACATGAATGCTCAGTGTTCGGAAGCAGAAAATGCAACAATGAAAAAGTATGCAGAATTAACCCGTACAGGAGATACACAGGCTTGTTCACATTGTGCATGGTTGGCCAACTTATTTTGCATTGCTGAAAACGGACTGTATAAAAACGACAAGTTTGAAGTTCAAAACGCTATTGATGCAACTAAGCAAAATATAAAATTAATGGGCGACCCTATTTGTTGTCTCGAATTATTGACTAAAACGCCAAAATTTGGACAACAAAAAAATGGTAGTGAAAATAAAACAATTGCCGAAAATAGTGCTGCCCAACAATCGCAAACAATGATCGATATTCAAGATTTTGCAAATGAGGTAAATAGTGCAATAAGTACGATGGAAAACCTGAATGCCATCAATAAAACAGGAGAACAGCTTCAAAAAGATTTGGATAAAGTAGAAAAACTTATGCAAGAAAACGCTACGATGTCAGACAGAGAATATCAATCCGAAGAAGATATTAACAATGAATATAATATAAAATTAGCCAACCTGAAAAAATTGGCAGCAACGCATTTGGAATTAAAAACTCAAATGCCAAATTTAGGATATTCGGCAGCAGGAGAGTTGCTGAACAATCCCAACTCAACAGGATTAGGTGCGTTTGCGGCAGGGGTGCAATAACAAGTACCGATAAAAAAGAATCAAAAGCATTCAGTGAAAATGCCAAAAGTAGATTACAAAGTTCAAAATCTGATAGATTGTTTGCGTATAAATATAAAGATGTCGATTTTCAACTGGATTTAGTAGAAAATAAAATGAACGAATACTTTAGTAAATCATATCCCGAAGATTTAAGCAACCTACTTAATTACAGTTTGATAAACGGTTACAAGGGAGGAATGAAATATTATGAATTTAAAAAGCTGTTTCCAAAATTCAAATTGAAACATCATTCATATATTGGAATCAATAATGATAAGAAAAGTCAGGCTATTGTTATATATAGAATGGAAAATGCTGGAGCAAATTCTGAATATTATGTTACAATAAGTAATAAAGGATTAAAATTAAGAGTAATGGAGCTCGAGCAGGTTTTTACATATTCTTCTTCATTCAGTCCCGAAAAATTGCAGGAATACCAACAGAAAATTTTAGATGAAATCAAGTTTTATGATAACTTATTCAATTTAAAACCTTTGTCATACAAATCAAGCAAAGCTGATGCGGGATATGTAGAAGCGATGAATGTTATGCAGAGTATGAGTCAGGAAGATTTGGTAAAACTTGTAAAAGCATCAAATCCAAAGTTGAGCGACCAAGAGATTTCATCTGCAATACAGATGATGGGTTAATTGCAAAATGCCAAACAAAACAATCCAGTTAATTCAACAACTACGGTAAGTTGGTCAGATAATTTAAATAAGACATTTACATTACAAACAAGTTTGGCAGTAAAAAACGATAAAATTACCTTAACAATAACGAGAGCAGACAAAAATCTCCAACCTCCTAATTTTGATTAAGTTTTAATAGAAACAAGTGTGAATCAATCAAAGCGAGGAATAATGAAAAAATCTTTTTTAGTGGTGTTGCTATTTCTTACGGGAAATCTCATATTTGCCCAAAACGGAAAAATTGTAAAGCTCCTCAACAAGCAGCTGCAAAGAGAATACACTAAATTTTATGATGAAACAGGCAGAAAAAAGTTTACTGTCACAGAACCATTCCAGATTGATGAAAACAATGTACTGCACTTTGGTTTTACGTTATTAACGAACATTAAAGGCGAAAAAACGATTGTTAGTCGGCAAGTTCTATTAGATAAGATTGTGTTGTTTGATAAGGATCAGAACGTTTATTTTTACACGCTAAACAAAGATGTTATCGAAACTAAAACAGACTATGATTCAAACGGAGCTGTGGTACGTACAACAAGAGGAAACACCCATTACTTTTTCACTGAGATCAATCGCGAAAATTATCCTGTTCGGTTTATGAAAAAAATAAAAAAAGCACTTACAAAAGCAGGTTATGATGTTGAATGTAATTTCTGATTCAGTATAGGGAGTTCAAAAAATAACATAGTATAAGAACATTTTTTGTAGAAATTAAATACCTGATTTTCTATTTTCATTAAATAGAATTTATGCAATAAGAAATTTTGTATATTTGATATAAGCGAACGGAAATACGTTGAAAAACAAAGCATTAAGCACCGTTACAAAATCGTTACCTGACAATCTTGATAATCTTTATAAAGGCTTAGTATTCAGCCGATACAGCTTTTTCCTGAAAACTTTAAAATAAAAATCTGTAGAAGATTGTATAGAGAAGATTTGCTGGAAGTTCTCGATACATTTTTCCTCCATTTCATTGCGAAAAAACACTCGAACTGACGTTAATTTTCTTATCCCGAATTCAGGTTATTTAAAACAGAAAAGAGACAAAATCTATTACTAGTAGCAAAGTATTTGTCTCTTTTGTATTATATAGACTAATTGATAATCTAATAACGTCTTTTGTGAGGTCTAGCTAGGCAGGTTCCCAGAGTTCCATTTTGTTGTTTTCGCAATCGAGGATGTGTACAAATTTGCCATATTCATATTCGGCGATGTCGTCCAGGATGGTTACAACTTCTTTTTTTAGTTCTTCCACCAAATCGCCCACGGTATAGTTGAACATATAGGGCTTGTCCGGAGGGGAGAAGTATTGTGTATCGTCCTTGAAGGGACTCCATTGTATCGCGCCTGCTTTTGCAGCTTCGGCTTTGGGATCGTACTCGAAAATGCATCCCCATTGGTTAAATGGGAAACCTAGATGTTTTTGGTGCCAATCTTTGACCGCTTCTGGATCTTTGCATTTGAAGAATAATCATCCAATACCTGTAACTCTTTTCATATTTTTTTTTAGTTTATTGTTGTGTGTAAAGTCTCAGTTTTCTCACTTAAACTCGAGATTTAAAATGTATTTAACTTCTCAATATTTTGTCCATGTTTTTTCCTTTAGCCAATTCGTCCACCAATTTGTCAAGGTAACGTATCTTCTGCATCAGCGGGTTTTCTATATCTTCGACACGATAACCGCAGATAACACCTTTTATCAAACCTACATTGGGATTAAGCTCTGGTGCCTTATCAAAAAAGTCACGTAAGTTGGTTTTGTCTTCTATAATGTTTTTAAGTTGGTCATCGTTGTAACCCGTTAACCAAAAAATAACTTGATGAAGATCTTCGATGCTACGGTTTTTCTTTTCGACCTTGGTGATATAGTGTGGATATACACTGGCAAATGACATTTTGAAAACGCGTTCGTTATTTTTATCGTTCATTCTAGCATCCAGTATTAAGCTTTTAACGAAGTTAATTAAAATACTCAAATCATTTTTGTTTTAATGACAAAAAATAAGCAGACTCTTGGTTTTACTGCCATTTAAGCCTAATTAATAGTTTTAGAATTTAGTTTAAAAACGATTGTTTTAGTATATTTGGTTACAAATACAAAAGCATGAGTGCACAGACCCAAGATGTCCTTGATTCGCCAAATAAGAATACATTATTTATGGTATGGAAATTCTCAACAAGTGATAAAGTTGATGAGGTTTTCCAAAGAATTTGTGCATTAATTGTTAATCTGGACAACTCGGCAGCTTCTAGATTCCCAAATGCGACATCTAATATCGTGATGGGGATTAGCCGAAAAGCTTGGGATTGACTTGGTCTAACGACGCCACCTCCTAAAGAGTTAGATGATTTTGAAGCCATAGTGGGAGAGAAGCATACTGCGGTGGCGACGGTTGATGTTCTACATTTCCATATCCGAAGTGAGATGTACAGCTATTGTATCGACATGGCGACTATTCTGTCAGATTTCTTAACACCTGTTGCAGATTGTATTGAGGAAGTGCATGGTTTCCGATATTGGGATGGCCGTAGTATTTTGGGCTTTGTAGATGGCACCGAAAATCCGCAAGGTGAGAAGCGTGCACACTTTGGACTTATCGGTAAAGAGGATAAAGCCTATGAAGGATGTAGCTATCTTTTTGTACAGAAATATATCCACGATATGTCTGCTTGGCGTGCTTTGCCGGTGGCGGAACAAGAGAAAGTTATTGGTAGATCTAAGCAACAAGACATCGAAATGACTGATGATGTTAAACCTAGCAACTCGCATTCGGCTTTGGCTAATGTTGGTGATGATAAGAAGATTGTGCGCGATAATATGCCGTTCGGGAATGTTGCCAATAACGAAATGGGGACTTACTTTATCGCCTATGCCAGTAGTTTTAGCACCGTTACAGAGATGTTGACTAGAATGTTTGTAGGAAAGCCAAAGGGGAATTATGACAGGATTTTAGATTTTAGCACTGCAAAAACGGGGACTTTGTATTTTGTACCAAGTATTGATATGCTTAACGATTTTGCAGGTTAGGGGAGTTGCTGGAAACCATTAATCTCTGCAGTTAAATCTTTATTAAAATCAATAAAAACAAGATACTTTTTATTAGCTGGCGTTTCGTTTTCATCGTAAATCAAGATACTTTTTTTCATTTGCTCAATTATTTTTGGATCAAGTTTTTTTTGTTTCAGATAAACGACATCGATCGTTTTTGTAACACCATTTTTATCTAAATAAAATAGGAAAACACCAAATCTATTTTTGTTTTTGGAAAGCTTTAAAGCATTAAAATAGTTGGTAATTGTTTTAGCTTCATCATCGAGAATTATCCCATTTCGCCAAAGACTGAATTCATAAGGCAAATTCATTGCTTTAACTTTATCCAAAACAGAAAAGTAATTGGTGTAGTAGGTTAGACTGTAATTAGTTTTGGATTTTAGATCAGGATCAATTCTAAACATACTACTACAAGAACTGAATGCGCTAACTTTATAATCTAAAGAATTACTCATTATTAGTAACACTTCGCCAGGCTTTACACTAATTTCACAAGCCCCAGAATAAGCATATTCTACCGAACCTAATAATTTTATCTCAGATGTTGGAAGGCCTTTATAAGTTTTAATTGTTTCAACTTTAGCAATATAACGTCTAAAACTATCAGTACTTTCAATATTTTTGGTTTCTAAAACTTTGACCACTGCAACAGATTTTGCATCTGTGTAGTTTTGGTCAAAAGAAGTCGGTACACAATTGCAAGCCAATATAATTGAAGTTTTAAGAAAAAGAAAGAGTAGTATGAGTCTTGACAGGAGGATTTCTTATTGTTGTTGTATAATGTTGAGTTACAAGATAAAGAAAAAATTATCAATCTATTATTTAGCAGTTTTTCCTGATGGCAACTTCGTTTTCATGTCTTTAATATCTTGTTTTAATTCCAAAAAGAGATCTTTAACATTTTGTCCAGAAAACTCGTCTGCATCAAACTCTTGTGTAGAGATAGAACAGGCAAACTCCCAAATTTCCCTAACATCCGTTAGCGGGATTTGTAGTGGCTCGTAGAAGTTATTGTCTGATTTAACACAAATGAAATTGGCTTCATTAAACTGAAAGCGCTTATAAAGTATACCATCATTAGTGGTTATAAAGACATAGGTTTTATCAATTTTGAGATCGGAAAGGTTTTCGACATATTTGCCGACGATGTAGGTACCGTCTTTATATGGAGGCATCGAGTCGCCACTTGCTGGGAAAGCACGGTATTTTCCGTTTCTAAGAAAGGGTAGAGATATGGTCTGGAGACCCTCGATATATTCTGGATCGCTATAACCGTTGAGATAACCCATTGATGCTTTTTGAGGGATAATTTCGATTTGGTTATTTCCTGCAACATCAACTGCAATTGGGATCAAAATACGATTGTCTGGCAAGTTGAGCATTTTCTCCAAAGGATACTTTCTAATATCAACAGACACCAAAAGATCGATACTAATTTGGAAGTATTTAGAAATCCGAAGTAGCAATTCTATCGGAGGCTCCGAGGTGCCATCTTCGTATTTTGCATATCGAACGCGCGTGATAAACAAGGAGTCTGCTAACTTCTGCTGCGAGTATTTTTGTCGGACTCTTAAAAAGCGAATGTTTTCTGATAAAATTGACATTGTTATTATTTATACCAACAAATATAATTAAAAATGATACAATTGATAACTTTCAGATTGTTAAATTTTGGGGTGAAAAATAAATTTATTAGGCACCTATTTTAGTTCGGTATTTTAAGATAGAAGTAATTTTATAAAATGTATTGACTTTTTCTAAAGTTGTAAAAAATTGATATCAGGATCTGCGGCATCGGTTCCGTAATTAATCTGAAATGCACCGTTGGGTTTTAGAATAAATGAGGCTTCGCAACTCTCACTTAGTTTGAAAATATTCTCTTTAAAAAATCCTGAATCCTTAATGTATTTTTTGTTTTCTTTAAAATAATCTGCATGAAAACTGTTATCATTATAAATCGAAAAACTAACAGCGTTTAGCTTTTTTAGAAATTTAGTTGACATGATTAACAATGTTAGAATAGTAAGTCAGCTGCTTCTTTTTAGACAAATCAATAATAGAACAGTTGGAAGCAGCCTGATAATATTTAAGATAAATATTCTGGTTATCTGGAATAGTTAGGTTGAGCTGTTTATCAATTTCGGTTTTAGTTTTTGTATATTCTTCAGGGGTCAATTGACCAGTGATAACTTTACGACTTTCTTTATAATCTTTCGTCCAAGGTTTTTTGTTAACTGGCTGAGAATTGAATAAAACTTGCGCACTCGCAATTAATCCCAAAGAAAGAAATGTCACAGCAAATATTTTTTTCATCAATACAAATTGTTTTGTAAAGATATTACAAAGTCTTATAGAATTTATATTAACTAGAAATATGTAATACAATGTTATGCAACATTTTTCTTCCGTTTTGGTAGTGATCTAATTGCTCTAAGTAATATGAATTACTTTGTTGAAAAAAATCTTCATTTATGTACACCATAGCCATGGCGATGATGTTGCCAGATGTGTTCCTTATAAAACTGAAATTATGTTTCCAGATTTTGATGTCAAAGGTTTGAGCTATTTATGGTTTAGGATTCCGTTTCAGCTTTTGCTAATTGTGTGGCCATATTATTTTGTACTTAAATAGCGACGATTTTAAATGATTTACATATGTAACGAGCTCCTATTTCACAAACCGATATTACGCCTATAATTTATATTATGTTAAATTGTATTTATTTCAGAACACGGTATAGTACTATAAATGCTCTATTTTAATTCTTATTATCATCTTTAACATTTAATTACATAGTTATTGATTAGCCGATACATCAGCAAATTGTACTTATTTAATCTAAAATTAATAAATAATTTTTTGGATTGCTAATAAAAGCCTATTTTCGGGAAACATTTATTTTATTAACCAAAACTACAAAATATGTCATATTATCCACTTTCAAGCATTCCTGATTATTATATGATGGATGAGCTTTTAAGCGACGAACACAAACTTATTAGACAATCTGTTAGAGATTGGGTTGAAAGTTTTGTCATGCCACAAATTGACAAAGCTGCTCAAGAACATCGCGATATTCCTAACTTGATGAAAGAATTAGGAAGCATCGGCGCTCTAGGCCCATATATTCCTGAAGAATATGGTGGCGCTGGATTGGATCAAATATCTTATGGACTTATCATGCAAGAGCTTGAGCGTGGCGATTCAGCAGTACGTTCTGCGGCGTCTGTGCAATCTTCATTGGTTATGTTCCCAATTAATGAATTCGGTTCTGAAGAACAAAAAAGAAAATATCTTCCAAAATTAGCTGCTGGTGACATGATCGGTAGTTTTGGATTGACAGAGCCTAACCATGGTTCTGATCCTGGTTCTATGGAAACAACTATTAAAGATATGGGCGACCATTTCTTGTTAAACGGTGCTAAAATGTGGATTACCAATGCGCCACTTTGTGACATCGCTGTGGTATGGGCAAAAAATGAAGCTGGTAAAGTACGAGGTGTCATTGTAGAACGTGGTATGGAAGGTTTTACAACACCAGAAACGACTGATAAATGGTCTCTACGTGCATCAAAAACTGGTGAGTTGGTGTTTGATAATGTTAAGATTCCGAAAGAGAATCTCCTTCCAGGTGTTGAAGGTCTTAAAGGCCCTTTATCTTGCCTTAATTCAGCACGTTATGGTATCTCTTGGGGTGTTATTGGTGCTGCAATCGACTGTTATTGTACGGCAGTCCAATATGCTAAAGAGCGTAAACAATTCGGAAAACCAATTGCATCTTTCCAATTGCAACAAAAGAAATTGGCTGAATATTTAACAGAAATCACAAAAGCACAATTGCTGTGTTTACAGTTAGGAAAGCTTAAAAATGATCATAAGGCCTCTCCTGCTCAAATATCGATGGCTAAGCGTAACAACGTAAGAATGGCAATCGATATCGCTAGAGAATCTCGTCAAATCCTTGGCGGAATGGGCATTATGGGAGAATTCCCGATGATGCGTCACGCTGCCAACCTAGAGTCTGTTATCACTTACGAAGGTACGCACGACATCCATTTACTAATCACTGGATTGGATATTACAGGGATTAATGCTTTTTAAAGTATCATAAATTTAAAATAAAAACTGCCTTTTCTATTTGATTGAAAAGGCGGTTTCTTTTACCAACTCACTTGTTCCTTCTCTTCAAAAGGAACATTTGGATCTAGGATCAGATTGATTAATGAAGCAATTGCAAACTCGATTTCGGAGTCGTCAAAATCAACAACATCCAAAGTGGCAACACCTTTGTTAACTTCTGCAAACGACCAAATCCCCGACTCTAACGGATTTCGGTTGTAGTCTTCATCTTGTTGAAGCACATATTTGTAAATCGATAATTGCAAAGCTTGTTTGTAATCTTCGTTATAGAACAAAGTTTCGAGTTGCTCTTCCCTATCTTTTTTAGAATTTGATTTTATTTGAAGCTTTTTAGTCTTCGCGGTTTTGTAATCGATAATCCTGATAACGCCGTCCAGACGGTCTATCCTATCCACAAATCCGTTAAACATAACAGAATCTGTTTTCTCCTCATCAATGAAAAACTCAGCTTTTACATTCTTTTCGAGTTCTAAAATCTCTAAAGACGATCCATTTTTTACCAAATCTTCATCGTATTGAAGAATGCTTCTAATCACACGTTCTGCAATTTGACGATGCACATAGTTCATGCCGCGATCATAGAATTCTTTTTGATGATTTAGTGTTTCGATGGCATGGACTATAGACGCTTCTACCCTATCTTTTAACACTTTGAAATCCTCCAAAGTCAAGATTTTATTTTTTAAATCTTCATATAAATATTGAACAGCAAAATGCACAAGATTCCCGTAGTTACGCACCGAAAGTTCCTCTTCTATTTCGTCGGTATCTCGGACTTTAAGGACATATCGAAGATAAAAATCAATCGGATTATAAAGATAACTTGTAAGATGTGATGCAGACACCGACTTTTTCCATTCTTGCAATTTAGCGAGAACGGATTCAGTTTTCTCAATGGTCATCAATTCTTGAATAATCGGTTCGGATGCGTTGTCAACTACAATATGATTGATCTTGTGTTGGCTCTCCATTTCGATTTGAGTAATGAAACGACTCTTTTCGCCAGTGTTGACGCCAGAACTTAATGCATTAAACAATAAATGTACATTCTTGGAATCTTGAATTAAACGATAAAAGTGATAAGCATAAATACTATCATTTTCAAGGAATGTATTTAATCCAAAATTCTTTCGAACATCAAACGGTAAATAGGTATTTTGAGTGTTTCCTAAAGGTAATTTCCCTTCGTTAACGGAAAGCAAAATGATATTTTCAAAATTAAGAAGTCGGCTTTCCAAAAGTCCCATAACTTGCAAACCTGCTAAAGGTTCTCCTTGAAAGTCTATCACTTCCGAATTAACCAATTGGTTGATAAGCACTTCCAGAGTCTCAATTTTAATAGGAATCTTGTAAGGTTGAAGTTGATTTTTTAAGATTTTAAAAGTGGTTTCGAAATGGCTGATATTCTCATAAAGAATGTCGTCATCTGTAATTCGGAATTTTATATCGATGCAAAAATGGATTAAATCATCCAAATATTTAATAACATCTTTCGGATATTTTAATAACGAAAAATAGCTTAGTTTTCCAAGCAATTCATCGAACATCTTAGCGGAAATGTAAACAATGTTTCGACTTTCGATATTGCTGATAAATTCGTTAACAATCTTTTGGTCATCGTCAGAATTCGGAAGCTCTTGCAAAATCGGGAATACATCAGCATAATAGTAAGAACTCGACTTTTTCTCTAATTGTTTTTGAAGATAAAATAGCTTTTTAATGGCGTTACTAAACGACATATTCTTCAACGGAAATCCCATTGTAATATTCAGATTCGGGACCATTGTCAAAGCGTCAAGACTCGCTGGTAAAAGGTTTTCGTCCAATAAAACAACGGCAGTTTTAGAAATATCTTCGGTTGGAATATTCGCAAAAATCGTTGGAAGCACTTTGGTCTGTACGACATTCCCAGAAACTTCGTACACATTGATGTTTTTTTCTTGTCGGAAATCATCTTCTATCCAATTAAAACCACGATGATCATTGAATTCTTTCCATTTGAGATGTTCTCTCAAAAACTTACCAGCTTCTTGTCTCGTATCATCAATATAATATCTATCGGCTTGGAAGTAACATATCGCTTTGTCCCAATGCAAAAGGTTTTTGACCAAACTTTCTTCTATCGGAGTAAAGGCATTGAAGCCACAAAACACAAATTGCGAATTGGTATCTTTTGCGAAGTTTTCGATTTTGTCACGCGCCGCAACGTGTATCATTCCTGAAGTTGCCCAGTTTTTAGCATTTAATTCTTGTTTAAGAAGTGGAAGAAATTCGTTTATTTTGCGCCAGAAATTAAGGTTTCTTTTGCGGGCGTTATCTTCTTCGCCTAGATCTTCGCCCCAGTTTTTGATACGTTCTTCGTCCAACATCCATTGCAATACCTTCTCATCATTATCTGTGAATTTTAGTATGTCATCCCAGTCTTTTTGCAAGGTCGGAAACCACTTTAAAAAACCTCCAAAGTCCTCTGAATTATCTACTTTTTGATAAACTCGATAAGCAAACAAATGTAAAGCAACACCTTGCAAATGCTGCTTGCTAGCCAAGTCTTGAATAAGATCTTCGATGGTTAAAAACTGCGGCAACATGCCAGAATAGGCTTTTTGCTTTAAGATTTTACTGATGAAAACCAAAGGGCGCTTGCCAGGAAGGATGATATTTAGATTAGATAAATCTGAAAATTTTGATAATAAATCTTCAACAATTCTCTCAAGAAACTTCATAAAAAAAGACCTTAATAATAAGGTCTCAATTTAGTTAAATTTTTATGTAAAAGCTACTCAACAACGATTTGTTTTTCTAACCAAATATTGTTACCACTTGCGTCTTTGCCTTGCCAAAACTTAAAATAGTAAGTTCCAGTTTTTTGAGGTTCAAAACGGATTAAGTTAAATGCGCGATAAGTCCCAGATTGACAAGTTTGATTATTTTTGTAGGCATAATTAACGACCGTTCTTATAGAATCTTTTGGGATATAATCCATACCATAAAAGCCTTCGCACTCTTTATTATAGGTTGAAAATACTTTTATCGGCTACATATTAAACACAGTCATCGTGTCGTTATCAATCTTAACGCTGTCAATTTTTCGTTCTTCATAGCTTTTTAGCTCGTAGGCATCGTTGTTACAAGACTGCAAAAACATGATACCTAAGACAGCAATTCCAAATTTTGTAAAATTTTTCATAGCGGTATTTTTAGGTTAAACATTTCCTTTAGAAATATACACAACTTTTTTGGTTTCGAAAAAATCTTCTTCAAAGAAGTTTTTCAATTGAAAAAGTTCGCATTTGATACCCGCCAATTCTTCGCCTAAATCACCACCTTTTAGATATAAAATCCCATTATGTTTTGCGTTGAATTGTTCTTTCTCAAACTTACCATGCAACCAACGAAGAAAAACTGGCATCTGCGTCACAGCGCGACTTACCACAAAATGGAATTTGTCTTTTACTTTTTCCGCACGACCATGGATTGCTGTAACATTGGTCAATCCAACGCCATCCGCAACAGCTTGCACGACAGTAATTTTTTTACCGATACTATCAATTAAGGTGAACTGCGTTTCTGGATACAAAATCGCCAACGGAATACCTGGAAAACCGCCACCAGTACCAATATCCAAAACCTTGGTGCCTGGTGCGAAATCCATAATTTTTGCAATTCCTAAAGAATGCAGAATATGCTTCTCATAAAGACTTTCCATATCTTTTCGTGAGATAACATTTATTTTCTCATTCCATTCGTTATAGAGGTCTTCTAGTTTTGCGAATTGCTCTTTTTGGATTTCCGTGATGTTCGGAAAGTATTTTAAAATAAGTTCTAAAGACATGCTGCGAAATTAGGAAAACTTTATTAATTCTGTAATCAAATTAATTGATGATTTTCTTAGTAAAGTCGAAAGTTTTAGTTTTAATCTTCATTATAAACATGCCTTTCGTCAATTTACTTGTTTCAATTTCTACGGTTTTATGATTTGGTTGTGCTTGATAGATCATACGGCCTAACATGTCATAGATTTCAATATTCTCAATAAAATCAGTTTTAGAAGAAACAACAAATGCATTTTGCGCTTTATAGATTTGGATTTCTTTTTTCTCTTCAGATGTTGTTAACGTAATTTCTGGTTTTTTATAGACGATTTCGAAACGATTGTCATTGCTTCCTTTTTCAGCATAGAAACTATAGCTTTGTTGTGTTAAGTCTATAATATTTGAGTTACTTTTATCTTTAATATAGATAGATTGACCGTTTGCAAAAATACCTTCCATGTCACCTAAAGAGATTGTATAATTGCCTGTTTGTGAGATTTTGACGCCAAGCTTTACAACATCTGATGCGTCTGAAGCCCAGCTTCTCGCTTGTATACCTAATTTTTTATTGTTAAGATCTGACCAAATTGCATCATCACCAATGGATAATAATTCTGTATCAAGATCTTCATCAAAATCGTTGGTAGCATCATCCATATAACCGATTAATATGTCATTATTAATATCCATATCCGATTTTAGATTTAACCAATAACGATTCTTGTCACTTACTTTATAGTTGAAAAAAATTCCATCTTCGCTAGTTCTCATAGCATTTGTAAAACGTAAGGCTTTGTTTTTCCCTGTCGGTTTTGCTTGAACAATAAAGCCTTGTGTTGCTTTTAGTGATGCTCGTGGAATATTTCTGTTAAGACCTTTGTAAGTTGCAGGAATCCCTCCCATTCTGTTATAGATCGCATAATTATTTCCGTTATAGTTGGCACCTTGTTGTGTTAGCATACTCATATCATTATTTGTCCATA
The DNA here is from genome assembly GCF_032062245.1 of Soonwooa sp. Classification (NCBI taxonomy): domain Bacteria; kingdom Pseudomonadati; phylum Bacteroidota; class Flavobacteriia; order Flavobacteriales; family Weeksellaceae; genus Soonwooa; species Soonwooa sp. The sequence continues at coordinate 22,102 of NZ_DAMBQF010000027.1, read as the reverse complement.
AATAAACAATGGGCTGAATAAGATCTATATTCTCAAAGAAAAATTTATCAAGATCAATATTAGATGGATAAGGATTACCCACCATGTTGAAACCATGGCTATCATTTGTATATTTCAAAATAAATGACTCGATATTCCCATTGTTAGGAATACCGGTAAATTTAAATTCAACAACTGGTGAGTCAGGCGTTAACACAGTTGGGAAGCTATTTTTACCACGTATAGCATAACCTCGCGATTTTTGAAACTCTGAATTAACATCGAGTTTAATTTCATTAGCAACTGCATTAACGAAATAGTCCGTTGCTTCATTATAAACATAAAAACGATTCCAAGGTGTCCCTTGAGGATTAGCCGGATTTATAGCTTGATTGTACCCGTCTGAAAATTGATATAAGTTTTGTCCAGTAACAGGCGCTGACCAATAATTATATCCCATTTTGGGAAGCTTTGTTGTACGTTTCACTATAATATTTCCAATATTAGGAGCATTATTAATTTGTAAAATATTAGCATCAGTCTCCATTACTATATTTTCCGCACTACCTAGATTGGTTATACTGTTGGCTATTTTTATATAGTCATCATTATTGATTTTTAATTTTGCTGAAGCATTGACCGTCAAATTAGAAGCTTCTATCGAACCATATGAGCTAGTATCATAATCAGCAATAATTGTCGCAGATTTCAACAAGTTTGGTACGCCGTTATCCCAGTGTGGGCTGGGTAGTTTTACCCAATTTGTTTTATTGTAATTACTAAGAATCCCCTTAATAGCTGGACCATATAAAGGATTTTTTGATAATCTTATTAAAAGATCGTTGTAACTTTTATATGGATAAAGTCGGATATATAGCTTCTCGCCTGGCAAAAGAATATTGTCAGCTCCAAAACTAAAACTCGATGTCGTCCATTTATTAGAATAAGCAATTTCTCCTGTTAAATCCTGAACTCCATTTTTGAAGTTTTGATCTTTAGAATATTGTATTTTGAAAAATCCCGAACCGCCGTTAGCTTGATATTCTAGATCAAATGTTTTTAAATCAATTTGCTTATTGATAGCTTCTATATTAAACTCAACATATTTACTAAAATCAATTGCTTGATTAGGTTTAGGAAGATTTGAAATCATGAAAAAAGGTTCGCTCCAAGTGCCGCCATTCAGAGTTAAACCGACCGATTTAACAGGATTTCCTGATACATTAGAATTTAAAGAATGCGCAGATAAATCCGTATTATCCCATTGGATCAAAGAAATATTTTTCTCTTGCGTTACATCAATATCAACTCGAGCTTGATTGGAAGTCCCCGTTGAGTCTTGTAGTATATAGTAAAAACTATCTTTCCCGACATAAGATTCTTCTGGTGTGTATGTAATGGTTTGATCTTTATTAACTGTTAATGCGCCATGTAGAGGTGATTTTGCAATACTGAGAACAGCTGTAGTTTGATAAAAATCATTACTCATCGCATCGATAGTCACGTCGTTGTTTTTTGTCGTTGTCACATTATCGTTAGCCGGAATAGGTACAGTAGGCACTTGTGCGGAAGCTGTACCGTAGATTGTAGGACCATCTGCAGTATTTTCGGTATAACGAATTTGAAATCTGTTATTCGTCTGGTAAATATAGATGCGGATGTACAACGCTTTTCCAGATAATATTGTTTGAGATGGCAATTGTGAAAAATCTGTTAAAGACAGTTTTTGCCAATTGTTGCCAGAGATATTTTGGTCTTCAAGAAGAACTTTATAATTAGAAAAATTAGGATCTAAAGAATATCGAACCTCCATTTTTGCCGAATTGCCTTGCATTCTGTAATCTAAATCTATTTTTGAAATATTAATTTGATTACCAATTTTTGGTTTAACAACAAACTGTAAATACTTGTTAGGATCAAGTGTTTTTTCTGATTGATTATTATAATTAGGCGTTGGCCAATTTTCGGTATTAAAAAAAGTTTGATTGTCTTTGTCTGCGGACAATGTAACTGTTGATGTTAAGTTTTCGGCTGAAATTAAATTGTTTTTTGTATTTGGTGTTAAGTTTTTATTGTTCCATAACACCAATGATGATTGAGCAAATAGAAAATTAACTGCAATAACATTAACAAAAAGTGCGATTTTTTTCATTAGAAATAAAATTTATTTTTTATGCAATTATTAGTTATCTAAAATTGGGCTGCAAAAATAGAAATTATTTCTTTAAATTAACATTTGTTAAATAATATAGTTTTTTACTTATATTTAAACATAATATAATATTTTATTAATTGAACCTATTAAAATGTAATGGTTCAGATTAATTAGATCGATAATTTATAAAGAAAACTCACATATTGTCGTATTATTAAAAAACGATTAAAAAAACAACTCATTTATCAAAACCTGCATTAACACAGGCTTTGACAAATATTCAACAAATAAACAAATGAGAAAAATCATATTATATTTAGCATTATCTTTGTCCGCTAATTAATATTATCATGGAAAAATATTCTGACCGTCTTAATAGATTAAGCTATTCTCAAACTTTTGTAATGAGTAATAAAGTGCGAGAAATGAAAGCTAATGGTATAGATGTTATCAGTCTTACACTTGGAGAACCCGATTTTGACGTTCCCGAAAAAATAAAACAAGCGGCGTTTGACGCTATTAATGAAAACTACAGCCACTACTCGCCTGTTCCTGGATTTTTGGAGTTGAGACAAGCCGTCGCTAACAAACTAAAAAGAGATAATAATCTCGATTATAAACCAACACAAATTTGCGTTTCTAATGGTGCTAAGCAATCGATAATTAATGTTTTGGCTTCTATAATTAATGATGGTGATGAAGTAATTTTGCCAGCGCCATACTGGGTAAGTTATGATGAAATGGTAAAAATGATGGGCGGAAAATCTGTCTTTATCGAAACCAGCATCGACACCGAGTTTAAAATGACGGCTGAACAATTAGAACAAGCCATCACGCCAAAAACAAAAGCTATTCTTTATAGTTCGCCATGTAATCCGTCGGGAAGTTTTTATACTTATGATGAGCTAAAAGCGATTGCAGCGGTTGTTGCAAAATATCCGCAAATCACGATAATCTCTGACGAAATCTACGAATACATTAATTATACTGGAAAGCATACTTCGATTGCGGAATTTTCTGAAGTCTATGAGCAAACAGCGGTCATCAACGGGATGAGTAAAGCTTTTGCGATGACTGGTTGGAGAATCGGTTATTCGGCGTGTCCAGAATGGTTGGCGAAAGCTTGTGATAAAATCCAAGGTCAAATGACGAGCGGCGCAAATACCGTGGCACAACGTGCTTCGATTACTGCTCTGGAAATGCCAAAATCTGATTTTAATTATATGATTGAAGCTTTCCACAAACGTCGTGATTTGGTGTACGATCTTATGAAAGACATCAATGGCTTCAAATGTAATCTTCCGAAAAGCGCATTCTACTTCTTCCCAGATATTTCTTATTTCATTGGGAAAACTATTGAAGGAACATTAATAAAAGATGCTGACGATTTTGCAATGTGCCTTTTAGAACATGCTCATGTTGGTTGTATTGGTGGCACATCGTTCGGGAATCCTAATTGTATTAGATTCTCGTATGCAACCTCTGAAGCTGATCTTATCGAAGCGATGCGAAGAATAAAAGAGTTTGTTAAAGATTTGTAGTTGTTGATTATTGAAAGATTAAAAGCTTGAAAGATTAAGGAATTATAAATTATGATTTTTTTTAATTTATGATTTTGGATTTACGATTTTTGATTAATCTAATCGCATTTTGATTTTATAAATGATTCAATTTTTTAATCCTTAAATTTTTAAATGTTTTAATGCTTAAAACAACCTAACAAATATCATAGAAGACCAAGTTGTATAAGCTTGGTTTTCTTTTGTTTAAGTTGTAAATTTATATAACAAAAAGATAGTCAAAGCGCTCCGGATTGAGCGGCATGTTTGAGCTCTTTTTGCAAGGTTGCTTCGGCTCCGCTCAGTCATCCTGCAAAAAAGCGAGTAGTGAAAGCCGGTTAAAGCGCCCAAATAATTTAGAATAATTTAAAATTTGGAGTGATAGATTTTATAAATTGATTTTAATTTTTTAATTCACAAAATCTTATTACCTTTGTACTACAAAATTATAAACAAGAGTTTAACTTTAAAAATATAAAATTATGTCATTAGTAGGAAGACAATTCCCAAATGTAACAATCGATGCAATTAGCGAAATGGGTGATAACTTAAGAATTAACATTCTTGATGAAGCTATCAAAAATCAACAAAAAGTATTATTATTCTGGTATCCAAAAGATTTCACTTTTGTATGTCCTACAGAATTACACGCTTTTCAAGATGCTTTGGAAGAGTTCAAAAAAAGAAATACAATTGTAATTGGTGCGTCTTGCGATACTAACGAAGTACACTTCGCATGGTTGAACACACCAAAAGATAACGGTGGTATCGAAGGTGTAACTTATCCTATCCTAGCGGATACACACAGACACCTATCTAACCTATTAGGTATTGTTGACCAAGATATCGATTTTGATGATGAAGGTAACGAAATCTACACAGGATCTAACGTAACTTACAGAGCGACTTACCTAATCGACGAGACTGGAAAAATCTTCCACGAAGCGGTTAACGATATGCCTCTTGGTAGAAACGTAAGCGAATTCCTAAGACTTATTGATGCTTACACGCACGTACAAAAACACGGAGAAGTTTGTCCAGCTAACTGGGAAGAAGGTAAAGATGCTATGAAGGCTGACAGAACTTCGACTGCAGAATACTTAGCAAAACACTAATTGTCCTAAAATAATCTAATGTGATAATTTGTAATGCTGAGGGGGACTGAAGATGATTATTTACAAATTATCACAGTTTTAACACCCAAAATCCAAGAAAATGTTTTTAGAATTAAAAGAAGATAACCTACAACAAATCCTAAGTGAAAACCCAAAAGTGATGGTGCAATACGGCGCTTCTTGGTGTGGAAATTGTAGAATTATGAAGCCTAAATTCAAAAAATTGGCTTCTGAAAATGAAGATATTCCTTTCTATTATGTAGATGCGGAAAAACTTCCTGAAAGTAGAAAAATGGCAAACGTAGATAACCTACCAACTTTTGCGGCTTTCGAAAATGGCACTTTGAAAAACCAAGTGCAAACCAATCAAGTGGATAGCTTGAACTCGTTATTCGAAGAATTGAAGGCTTAATAGCTTTTCGATTTTAATAATCTGAAACCTTAACTAAGATTTTAAAGTTCGGGTGTTTTTCAAGTTTATGAAAAATGAAAAAAGTATCATTGAGAACTAATTAGTTTTAAATAAAAGTTTCTAAACCAAAAAAGTAAGACATGAAATTACCGATCATAAGACAGTTTTATCAAACACAAACACCGGAGCAACTTAACACGGCTTTGGAAGTTTTGGAAAGCTTCTGCGAATTCCGTAGTGTGAAAGAAGAAGAATTGGATGTTGTTGGTGAGATGATAACCAATATCTGCGGTGCTTTGGAAGTACACAACGAAGTTAGCAACGGATTATCCGAAAAAGACGCCCTTAACGCTTTTGCTCAAAAAGTAATGGGTTCTATTGATAAATAATTAGCGATTTTTTATCGTACTGAAGACCGTTTTTAACGGTCTTTTTTATACTTTGCATACATGAAACTTAAAAATATAATATTCGATTTCGGTGGTGTGCTGATGGATTGGGATCCGCGGTATTATTTCGAAACACACTTCGACAACGAAGCAGACATGGATTTTTTTCTGAAAAATATTGCAACCAACGCTTGGAACCTAGAACAAGACCGTGGCAGAACCCTCGAACGTGGCACCGAAAAATTGGTTAAAGAACATCCTCTTTTCGAAAAAGATATCCGCGCTTATTATGATAACTGGACAACAATGTTGCGAGGAGAAATACCTCAAAATGTAGCTGTGCTACGTCAGTTAGAAGGTAAATATCCTTTGTACGGATTGACCAATTGGTCTGCAGAAACTTTTCCTTATGCCTTGGAAAACTATGATTTTTTCAAATTATTTGAAGGGAAAATCGTTGTTTCAGGAGAGGAGAAATTAACAAAACCTGATCCAAAAATCTTTCATGTTTTGTTGAAACGTTATGATCTAAAAGCGGAAGAATCTGTTTTTATCGATGATAATATTGACAATATCAAAACAGCGGAATCTTTAGGTTTTACTACAATTCATGTGACGCCAGAAACAGACTTGGCAAACGAACTTCATAACCTAGGATATGAGTTTTAAACTTTAATTGTCGCAACTTTGTATAAGTTTTAGTTTTAATAAAATATAAAAAATATGAATTCAAATAAAATGAAAATAGAAATCTGGAGCGACATCATGTGTCCTTTTTGTTATATCGGAAAAAGACATTTCGAGGCTGCTCTAGCGCAATTTGATCACAAAGATCAGGTTGAGGTCGAATGGAAATCTTTCCAACTAGATCCGACAATTCCAGAGGAAGTTAAAATCCGAACGACGATGGCAGAATACATCGCTAACCGCAAAGGGATGAACATTAACGATGTTAATGTGATGTTCGAAAATGTAACTGGAATGGCAAAAAATGCAGGATTAGATTTTGATTTTGAAACGCAATTACTTGCAAATTCTATTAAAGCGCACAGAATTATTCAGTTTGCAAAAGAGAAAGGATGGGGCGATCAAGCCGAAGAGGTTTTCTTTAAAGCGCATTTCACCGATGGAAAAGATTTAGCAGATGATGCTACTCTACTCGATTTGGGGCAACAAATCGGATTGTCAATTGACGATGTTAACCAGGCACTTCAACAAGATGAGTTTCTAAAATATGCCAAAGATGACATCGCAGAAGCTTCTGATCTAGGTGTTGACTCAGTTCCGTTTTTTGTATTTAACAGAAAATATGCGGTAAAAGGTGCGCAGCCAGTTCATCATTTTCTAGATGCGCTTAAGCAATCTTATGCTGATTTTAATAAAGATTCGGGTTTTACAACTTTGGAATCTAATGATACCGCAAGTTGCGATATCAATGGAAATTGCGATTAAATTAATCCATAAAATATAAAAAAACCTCCAACATTTTTGGAGGTTTTTTTGTTAAAATATTAAGTGTATTATTTCTAATTTCGTTCAAATAGAATATTTTAGTAGTTCCAACATAACTATTGATATGAATAAGAACATTATACCTTTTGCATTAATACTTTCATCGCTTACATTGGCTCAAAATACACCACCATCAATCAGGCATAATAATACAACGTACGAAACTTTATTAAACAACTCAAAGAAATCAACTTTGATAGAGAAACAGATTATTCAGATTTCGAAATTTAAAAATCTAAATTTTCAAGTAATAACAACTACGGATTTAACAACTTCAACTTCCGAAAAATATCTAGGTATTTCAACCGAATTTGAAACCTACGATACGATTTCTAAAAAGACATTAACTGTGGATAAAACCGAACTTTCCAAATTGATTGATGCATTACAAGTCCTATCACAAAAAGAAAATGAGAAAACAAACGGAATCGAAAGAAAGTATAAATTTGAGACAAGAAGCAATCTTGAATTCGGTGCTGTCTATAATGAAAAAAATAATGTTTGGATTAATTATATCGATTACCCAGCGAGTTTTAATCAAAAGTTTTTAATTGAATTTTCAAAAAATGAACTTAATGACTTAATAAAGATGTTAAAATCAGTTTCAGAAAAACTTAATTAAAATTTTAAATCCCAACTTCCTTGAAAAAACTGTCACTCCTTTTTAGCGTGCTAATTGCAACAACGCTTTTTGCACAGAAGACTTTTGTATTTTTTGGCTCTTATAATTGGGATAAAACCAAACCCGGAATCTACGTATATGAGCTTAATACCAAAACAGGAAAACTCAAAAAAGTAACCACCACCAAAGACATTAAAAACCCATCTTACCTCACATTATCTCCAGATGGAAAATTTGTTTTTGCTTGTACAGACACCAAAACTCAATATGACGGTTCGGTAAGCAGTTTCGAATTTAATCCAGAAAATAAATCTTTAAGCTTTATCAATTTACAAAAAAGCGGTGGCGAAAATCCCGTTTATTTAACAGTTCACAAAAACGGTAAATGGCTTGTCAATACTAATTATACAGAAGGAAGTGCGTCTGTTTACCCTATTTCTGATGCTGGAGTCATTGGTCCGTATGCTCAAAATTTTCAGTTCTCAGAAGGAAGTGTTAATCCAAAACGTCAAGATCGCTCGCATATTCATTCAACGGTTTTTTCACCGAATTTTAATTATGTTTTTATGCCTGATTTAGGAGCTGATAAAATTAGAATTTTTAAATTTGATAGTGATAAAAAAGAGCCATTATCAGAAGCTGAACCTAGCTTTAGTGCATCAGTTTTAGGAAGTGGTCCAAGGCATTTTACATTTCATCCCAATGGAAAATATGCGTATTGCATTGAAGAAATGGGTGGTGCTGTAAGCGTTTATGAATATCAAAATGGTCAATTAAAAACTCTACAGAGGATCTTCACACATCCGGAAAACCAAGAAGGCGATTTCGAAAGCTCAGATATTCATATTTCGCCTGATGGTAAATTTCTATATGCCACCAATCGTGGTACAGAAAACAATATTGCCATTTTTTCAATTAACGAAGATGGAAAATTAAAAAATGTAGGCTATCAATCAACTTATGGAAAGCATCCAAGAATTTTGGCAATTGATGAAACAGGGGATTTTCTAATAGCAACAAATGTCCAAACTAGTAATGCAACTGTTTTTAAAAGAAATAAAGAAACTGGTTTATTACAGAAAGTATCAAAAGTAAAAGGGCTGAAAAATGTGTCGTGCGTGCAGATTAAAACTTATTATTAAACATTATCCTTTTTTGATTAACTTTAGAAAAACACTGATATGAAAAAAGCTTTACAAATACTATTTTTCCTTGTATCTCTTTTTAGTTTTAGTCAAAAAACTTACAATTTTGATAAAGAGCTTGTTTACTTCCTTTATAAAGGTGATGAGAAAAAAAATCTTTTTGAGGAATCTATTTTTATAAATTCAAAAGACAAATCTTATTTTATAAAAGTTTTTGGTAGTGAAGGTCAAAGATTTGCACTTCTTTATGATATCACCAACAATGTAAGACATGATTTTGATTTAATTAAAAATAAAGAAAAAGGAGAAAATTATCTTGATTTTAAGTTTGATACAAGTGTAAATCTTAATTTGAAACAGAAAACTAAAACCCCGAATTTTGAATTTAATTTACTCGACAATAATCATCAGTTAGTTATTTATAAAAATGATAAAAGAAAAAGTCGACGAGAAATAATTACATATTCTATAAAGCCCACAGATAAAAACTTATTTTTTGCTTTTAGAGCAATAGCTTTACATCCGTTTGAGTTAAATCAAGATTTTGATTCTAAAGAAAATATTTTAGTTGAAAATGCAAAAATCCTTAGAGGAAAACAAATTTTAAACTATGAATTAAAATTTACGAAAGATGTAAATTTAACGTTAGAAATACCAGCGAAAAATTAACTTAAAACCTTCTCAAAAGCCTTTCTAACGCCACCTCCAACAAAAACTTCGCCGCAGTACTGGTAACCGAGTTTATCCATAATACACAGCATCGCAACATTATCGAAATTGGTATCGACTTTCACACTGAAAATATTCTTAGATTTCGCAAGAACTTCAACCTCATTAAAGAATCGTGTTGCAATGCCCATTCCTTTCGATCGTTTAGCTCCCGCAACGCGATGTATCACCACATAATCGCCGTTGGTCAACCACGCTCCTTGAATGTCGTTGTAAGCAGGCTCAATACCGAAAATCGCAGCGCCATAAGCTAAAATTCCGTGTTCGTCTTCAATCACATAAGCAGAGCCAGTTTCTAAATCTTCCGCAATGGAATCCTGATTTGGGTAGCCATTTTGCCATTGCGCACTGCCGTCATTTTTCCGACTTTGAATGGCGAATTGTAAGATTTCCCAAATCTCATCAATATCTTGGTATGTTGCTTTTCTAAAGTTCATCAAGTAAAATTAATTACAATATTTCTCAACCTTCTCCTCCAAATCTTCTAAATTAAAGGGTTTCGCGATAAAATCATCCGCTTGTGCTTCTTTGGCTAGAGCAGAAATATCATTGTTGGCGGTTACGTAAATAACGGGAATAGATTTAAATTCGTCATGAGATTTCAAAAGTTTTGTAGCTTCGACACCACCGATATTCGGAATCCAATTGTCCATAAGGATGACGTTGGGTTGAAACTCCGCTACTTTTTCGATGATATCGTGTGAGGTTTCGGAGATTTTTACCTCGTAACCAGCATCTTCAAAAATGATGCTCACCACCTCCAAAATAAAGGCATCATCGTCAAAAATTAGTATTTTTTTCTTATTCATTTTCTTTATTTTCAAAAATATTTCTTGTTTTACAATTCGTCAATTCGAGTAAAATTCTGAACAGAATTTGTATCGAGAATTTATTTTTCAAATCAAATTTCTCGATACATTTTTCTTCGCTTCGCTCCGAAAAACACTCGAAATGACGCTCGTCATTTTTAATTCTTCAACTTATTAATTTTCCCAGCCAAGTCTTTCGGATCGAAAACACAATCGTAATCCACTTGAGCCATCGCATGTTTCGGCATGTAATCCACTTCTGCAGTTTCTGGATTTTGAATCCAAACATCACCGCCATTTCGCTTAATATACTCTAAACCTTCCACACCATCGGCATTTGCACCAGAAAGTAAAATTGCCACCGCATTTTCCCCAAACATTTCAGCAACCGATTTATAAGTTACATCAATTGATGGACGCGAATAATTCACCTTTTCTGAAGCGTCCAAAGATACTCTATTTTTAGATTCAAAAAGCATGTGATAATCGCCTGGTACAACGTACATTTTATTGATTTCAATTTCGCTTTTATCTTCAATTTCGAGAACTTCCATTTCTAAAAATTGCTGTAACAAGTATGGCAAAATATTGCTTGCTTGCGCTTTTCGGTGAACAACAATGACAATCGGAAATCCTAGCTGCGTATCCAAAGATTTAATCATGTCAAGAATGACCTGCAGACTTCCTGCAGAGCCACCTATAACTACGATTTCCGTCTTTTTGTTATTCATTTTTATTGAATATTTTTAAACGCGAAAATTAACAAAATTACTTTAACAATTTATTTTTTAAAGTAAAATAATCTGAAGTCTTATTTTTATTTCTGTTTTCAGAGGTTAAAGATTTAGCCTAATGATGCTCCACTTTCTTCCAGATTTTTTGATTGTCCACTTGGTTGTAATTTTTATCCAAATTAGAAAACCTTAAGGTTTCTTTGGAACCCAATGCCAAATAGCCCAAATTCTCCAAACTTTCATCAAATAACTTAAAGACGTGCTCTTGTAAAGTCTTATCAAAATAGATCAAAACATTACGACAAATAATCAGTTGAAAGCTGTTAAAAGACGAATCTGAAACCAAATTATGTGTCGATAAAATCAGTTTTTCTTTTAAACTAGAATCAAATTTTACAATGTCATAATTCGCAGTGTAATAATCGGAGAACTCTTTTTTTCCACCAGAAAGAATGTAATTTTCGGTATATAATTTCATTTGCTGAATAGGGAAAACGCCTGCTCTAGCCTTCTCCAAAACTGATGGATTGATGTCGGTACCGTAAATTAAACATTTGTGATACAAACCTGCTTCCTTCAACAAAATAGCGATAGAATAGGCTTCTTCTCCTGTTGAGCAACCCGCAACCCAAATCCTAATTAACGGATAAGTTCCTAATTGTGGTAAAATATCTTCGCGCAAAGCCTTAAAAAAACTGGGATCACGAAACATTTCGGTGACATTTACAGTGATTTCTTCCACAAAACGCTTCAAATATTCAGGATCGTTCATCAACGTGTAGCGCAATTCGGCATAACTTGTAAATCGATCAATCAAACATATGCGATTAATTCGACGCTTGAACGAGGCGCGACTGTAATGCGAAAAGTCGTAACCGTACAATTCGTGGACATCTTTTATTAGATATTCAACCTCTTCATCTTTTACAATACTTGGCTCTAACATCAAAATAATTTTTCCATAGCGTTCATCAAAACATCAACATTTATCGGCTTAGAAACGTAATCTTGAGCGCCTGCATCCAAACATTTTTGCTTATCCTCAGGCATCGCCTGTGCCGTTACTGCGATAATCGGTATTTGCTTAATATCCTGCAAGTTTCTAATAATTTTTGTGGCTTCATAACCATCCATATCGGGCATCATCATATCCATCAACACCACATCAAAATCGTTTTGAGATTTCAACATTTGGATAGCTTCTTGCGCCGAAGTCGAACTTTCCAATTGAAAACCTCTCGATTTTAGCGTGAGTTTTAAAGCAAATATGTTACGCGGATCGTCGTCCACGATGAGCACTTTCTTATTCATAATTCTAAAATCAAAATTAACTTTCGTACATCCAAACACGGAGTAAGGATAACAATTGGTCGGTATCTACAGGCTTCGAAATGTAGTCGGAAGCACCAGCTTCAATACATTTTTCACGTTCTCCAATCATAGATTTTGCCGTGATGGCAATCACAGGAAGTCGCATGTATTTTGGTTGTTTACGGATTTCGCGTATGGTTTCGTAGCCGTCCATTTCAGGCATCATCATATCCATTAAAACCACGTCGATATCTGGGTTTGCAGCCATTTGTTCTAAGGCTTGTTTGCCGTCCATTGCCAAAACAACTTCCACTTTATATTTTTCTAAAACTTTGGTTAGCGAGAAAATGTTGCGAACATCATCATCGGTAATTAGGATTTTTTTACCGCTCAAAACTTCTGTCAACGAGCCAAGCGTGGAGTTTTTTCTATTTTCTTCTGTGCTATTTTTTTCTTCTACCAGATGTAAAAACAAACCAACTTCATCTAAGATTCTTTGATATGAATGCGCTGTTTTCACAACAATAGAATCAGCGTATTGTTTGATTTTTAACTCCTCAGATTTCGATAAACTACGATCAATAAAGATAATTATCGGTAGATTTTCTAAACCTTCGTGTTTTTTTATGGTTTCAATAATTGAATATTCTTCACCACGAGAATTTTCAACGTTCAAAATCACGCAATCCACGTTCTGATCAATGAACGCCGTCACGCAATCCTCCGCTTTATCTTCCACAGAGGCCGAAATATTGAAATTGCTCAAAAAGTACGAAAGCGCGGTGGCATGTTTCGCATTTTCCTCTACAATAAGCACTTTTTGAAGGGTTTTGCTTAGAGCTTCTTCAATTTTTTTGAAAACTTCAGCCATTTGTTCTAATGCCATCGGTTTGTTGATGAAATCGATGGCGCCTTTCATCAAACTTTCTTTTTTCACGTGCAGAGACGACATCATGTGCACAGGAATATGCTTGGTTTGAAGATTTCCTTTTAATTCATCCATTACTTGCCAACCATCTTTTACAGGTAGTTGAACATCCAACAAAATCGCCGACGGACGGTATTGCAGTGCTGCAGGAAGTGCATAATCGCCACGAACCACCGCTATTGCTTTGTAATTTTGAGTGTGCGCATATCTCACCAAAGCTTTTGCGAAATTAACGTCATCTTCAACAATCAAAATCACTTTATCGTCTTTTGCAATAAAATCTCGATCGTCAGGAACATCTTCTGGAATGCCCAAAATCTCGATTGGATCATGCAATTCGTCGTCCTCAAAAGCAATAATTTCTTTGATTTCTTGAACATCTTCTTGAATGGTTTCAATTAAATCTTGGTCCTTATTCACGTATTCGACCTTCAATTTTGAAGTCATCGGAATCACCAAACTGAACTCGGAACCTTCATCTACTTTTGAAGACAATCGAAGTTCGCCTCCCAATAATTTTGCAATTTCTCGGCTGATGGAAAGTCCAAGTCCAGTCCCGCCAAACTTACGTCTGGTAGAACCATCCGCTTGTTGAAACGCTTCAAAAATAATACGTTGTTTGTCTTCTGGAATCCCGATTCCCGTATCTTTTACAGAGAAAATAACAAATTCTTTTTGTGTAGGATCTTTCTTAATATTTAGACTAATACTGCCTTTAGAAGTAAATTTAAGAGCGTTTGACATTAGATTTCTCAAGACTTGATCAACACGAAGTCTGTCGGTTTCAATAGTTTGACGTAAATCTGAATCGATATTAATATTAAACTCCAAACCTTTTTCCTTCATTAATGGATTGAATAAATTACGCAAATCCTTTACTACATCTTCTATTAGAACGTGTTGATACTCTAAATTCATTTTACCAGATTCAATTTTTGCTAAATCTAAAATCTCATCAATTAAGGTCAACAAGCTACTACCCGAACTTTGAATTACTTTTGCAGATTCTATTTGATCTTCAGTTAAATTATCGTCTGGATCTTCCGCCATCAATCGAGAAAGCAGTAAGATCGAATTCAACGGTGTGCGCAATTCGTGGGACATATTCGCCAAAAATTCCGACTTGTATTTTGTACTTAACGCCAATTCTTCTGCCTTCTTCTGGATTTCAATATTACGTTCTGCTATCAAATGATTTTTCTCTTCTAATAGCTTCGAACGCTCTTCCAATTCGGCGTTAGTTTGCATTAATTCTTCTTGCTGAACTCTCAATTCTTCTTCTGATGCTTGTAATCTTTGCGTCTGAGCTTCTAATTCGGTATTTAAATTCTCTAATTCAGAATGCTGAACTTGCAATTCCTCCGACTGCGCTTGAGTTTCTTCCAATAATTTTTGCTCTTTTTCACGACCTTTTGCTGCGCTTATTGCAATACCAATAATTCGGCAACTTTCTGCAAAAAAATCAACATCATCCTCATGGAAATTGTTACGCGAATTTAATTCAATAATTCCGATCGCTTGACGACCATGCATAATGGGAACCAGCAAAATTCCGTTGATATGCAACTTGGTACTTGCAAAACTTGCCACCACATCTTTCTCTAAAATATCATTGTAAACACGAGGCGTATTCTTAATAAAAACTTGTCCAACCATGCCTTCACCTATATTAAAGTGGTTTTTCATGCTGCTTTCTAAACCATATGAACTTTCAAGTTTTAATACATCATCATTCAACAAATAAAGTGCGCCACTGATGCAATTTCCGTACTCCACCAAATGCGCCAAAGCCTTTGTAGTTGTCTCTTTAATGGATTTATTCCCGACCAAAGATTCGTTGAGAACTGCCAAACCTTTTTGTCGCCAATCGCTTTTATTAATGGTTTCAAAAGACGTTTTCAGGGCATCGGTCATGTGATTTAAAGAACCAACCAATTCACCTAAATTATCGGATTCAGAATCATTAATTCGTAAACTGTAATCGCCTTTGGCAACGCCGTTTGCAATCTTTTGAATCGCCGAAACTCGCGCCGTCATTTGTTCATCTTTAGAAACCAATGCTTTTTCTAATTTGTCACGACGGAGAATATCACTTCGAAGTTTAAAATAAAGAAAAGCCGTAATCCCAATCGCGCCAAGTGACGAAAATAGAAGGAAAATTTTGGTGATCAACGCAGATTCTTTGAGATCGACATTTTTAAGTTCTAAAACATCTTCTTCATGCTTCACAAAATCAGCCACCAATTTGCGACTTTTGTCCATGTAGAACTTGCTACGAAGCATATCGGATTGCGAAACATCCAAATTTTGACGCTTCTTATCAATCATACTTTGCAAAACGCCAATTCGGCTCTGCACCGAACTTTGAAGACTGTCAACACGATCATTTTGAATTTTATCGTCGTTGCCCAAATCTTTTAAACGAGCAATCGCCTTCGGAAATTCTTCCAAACCACGATTATACGGCTCTAAAAACTCTTCTTTGCCTGTAATTTGAAAGCCTCGATTTCCTGTTTCAGCGTCTAAAAGTGACACCAAAACGTCTTTTATCGCGGTTATGGATCGTCTTGAATTGGACAAACTTTCGCGGTTTTCCATTTGTTTTTGAATGCTTAAATACGATGCAATTGAGGTCGCAATAAGCAACAACAGCGACATTCCCACGCCAAATTGTAGATTTCTGATTGTTTTTCCTGCCATAAATTTACTTTATTGGTAAGGTGAAATAAAAAGTTGATCCTTCATCAATAATGCTGGAAAGACCAATGCTTCCGCCATGTTGCTTGATGATTTCTGCACAAATGTAAAGCCCAATTCCCATGCCTTGAAACTGCAGGGAAGACTCTTCAACACGATAAAATTTATTGAAAACCGCATCTTGCTTGTACTCGGGAATCCCGATTCCGAAGTCGGTTACACTGATTTTAACATCGTTTTCGTCCACAGAAGTGGTTACGATAACTTTGTTATTTTTCGGTGAATATTTTATGGCGTTGGTTAAGAAATTGATTAAAACTTGCTCCACACGAATGGCGTCAAACGGCATTAAAAAATCTGGTTTTTGTCCGTGTCTTTCAATGCTTACGCTGTTTTCATCATGAGTTTGAATAATCGTTTCAATCGCGTTATGAATTACATTTTCCAAATTGGTTGGCTGTAAATTCATCTTCAATTTTCCGTTTTCAATTTTGGAAACATCGAGCAAATCGGTAATAAGATTATTCAGTTTATCAATTTGATCCTGAACTTTTGCCACGTAATTGGCTTCAGGACTTTCTTTGTCAAGTTTCAATTTGCGATCTAAAAGCTGAACGTAAGCTTTAATACTTGTTAACGGCGTTTTCAGCTCATGGCTTGCGATACTTAAAAATTCGTCTTTTTCCTTCTCAACCCTTTTTTGATCGTTGATATCGGTGAATGTTCCCACCCAATTTTTCGCTTCCGAATTTTCTAAAATCGGGGACATCCTCAATAAATGATAACGGTACTCTCCCGTTTCGATATTTTTAATTCGAGCCTCAAGTGCGATGGCTTCTAGGTTTTCACGTTGACGCCCAAATTCGTCCACTAAATCTTTATCATCGGGATGGACTTCCGGAAAGGATTTATCCGACTTCGAATATTGGAACCATCTTCGGTTAACGAACTCAATTTCGCCCGTATTGCTCAGTGTAAAAGCAATTTGAGGAAGCGCTTCCAACATTTGCTGAAAATGGTCGAGCTGCGATTTCATCACAACTTGTGTTTCGCGACGGCCTTTTACTTCAAGTTCAAGGCTTTGTTTGATTTTCTTCAACTCCGCATTTTGCCCTTGAATATTGTAGTAGGTTTTCACCTTCAACATCAAAATATCTGGATCGATAGGCTTGGTCACATAATCGATTCCACCGGAAGCATAACCCTTTGTAATAAAGCGTTTGTCGGTATTCACAGCGGAAAGAAAAATAATCGGAATTTCTTTGGTCTTGCTATAACCGGCAAAAGTTTCTGCCACCTCGAAACCATCCATTTCGGGCATTTGAACATCCAAAATTATCAATTGATAATCGTTGCGAAGCCCTTTTGCAAGAGCTTCTTCACCCGAACTTGCGGTATCCACAGGGAAATCCTGAGATTCCAAAAGCCTTTTCAGTGAAAATATATTGGATTGATTGTCGTCTACAATTAAAATCATAAATGTAAAAATAAGCTATTAATACAAGCTTTCATTAATAAAAAACAAAATTAATCAGATTTTTCAACAATTTAACTTCTATGCTTTAATTTTTCATAAACAGTTTATCATAAAAACTTTACAATTTGACAAAATGTAGAGTTTAGCTATTATTATTAATAAAACTTTATCTAAAAAAATAAAAAACTTTATTTTTGAAAATAAAAAATGGATGTTTCAAAAACACTTTACACATCACGATTATTAATACGACCGATTGAAGATGATGACATCACTTTTGTTCATAGAGCTTTATCAAATCCAATAATATATAATTTTTTGACCATCCGATATGATACATTAGAAGCTACAAAGGAACAAATGGAATGGTACAAACATTTGTCGGAGTCAGGAAAAGGCTTCTGGTGGGCAATTTGCGATAAAAATACCAACGAATTTTTGGGAGCTTGTGGTTTTAGTGGAATTATTAAAGAGCATCAAAAAGCAGAAGGCGGGTACTGGCTTCTACCAGAATATTGGGGAAAAGGATACATTGCTGAGGCTTTTGATACAGCTTGCGAATACGCTCATAAAAACATGAGAATCAAAAGAATAGAATGTGTTATTGAGCCTGAAAATGAGAATTCAAAAAAAATTATGACTAAATTAAATTTCAAATTCGAAGGTCGGATGCGTCAAGCTGAAATAAAAGATGGAAAATTTATTGATATTGACGTTTATTCTAAACTTAGAAACGAATAAAATAAAAGTATTAAATTCTGTAGTTTACTTATTATGAGAATAAGCCTTATAAAAAACTCAGTACTAATATTATTTGTAATGGTTCTTTCTGCTTGTGCGACTCAAAATGCTAGTAATAAATCTATACAAATAGATGAATTTACTTATGTTGATACTACAAGACATAGAGAGATTTCAGTGGCAATTTATCAACCTGAAAATATAGCAACCTCTAATAAAATACCAATAATTTTTAGTCACGGTTGGGGCGAAAATAAAGGTGGTGATAATAAAGTTTATTCCTATTTAACCGAGTTTTTAGCATCTAAAAGTTATACTATCTTCAGTATTCAGCATGAACTTGCAACCGATGAGATGTTAGCTATGGAAGGTAATCTACGAGAAACTCGTCTTCCAAATTGGCAACGTGGTGCGGATAACATTTTGTATGTCCTCAATCGGATTAAGACCGATTTCCCCAATTATGATTATCAAAAATTAATACTTATAGGTCATTCTAATGGTGGAGATATGTCTGTTTTATTTACTCATCAGCATCCAGAATTAGTTGATAAATTGATTTCGATGGACAATCATCGTATGGAACTACCGAGAACTTCTCAACCAAAAATTTACTGTCTTAGGTCTAATGATTATCCTGCTGATTTTGATGTTTTACCTAATAAAATTGAATTGAAAAAATATGGTATCATAATCGATTGGACCAATATTAAGCATTCGAGGATGGATAATGATGCAACACCTTAAGAGCGCAATTATATGACTAAGAAAATTTTAGATTATATTGAAAAGTAAAATAAATACTAAGACCATAATCTCAAACCACTAGACCAATTATAAGTGATGAATGATGAGTTGTTTTACAGAGATAATTAATAATTCATAATTAGTGACTCCTAACTAAAAGATATAACTCTTTTCCTTAAATCTATAACAAAGAAAGTTTTGCATTTCCGAATTTTGTATTATAAATTCAAGGAATATGGAACACACATATAAAGTTTTAGGAATGACTTGCTCTGGTTGTCAGGGGAAAATTACTGAAGCATTAAATAATATAGAAGGAATTCACGCTCATGTTAATTTAGAAAAAAGTGAAGCAGTGATACACGGCGATCGTGAGGTTAGTTTAGATGAACTTAACGAAGCTCTTTCACAAGCTGGAAACTACAAATTGCAAGACCCAAATGTAGTAGATAACACTTTTGTGAAGCCGCAAGATAGAGTTTCACCGTCGTCGGTTTATTATTGTCCAATGGAATGTGAAGGCGATAAAGTTTATTTTACGCAAGGTGAAAGATGCCCCGTTTGTAAAATGTACTTGGTACCGATTGAGGAGAAGAACCAAGAACCAAGAGTCAAGAGCCAAGAGGAGAAACATCATCATCATCATCATGCTCATCCAACAACCGACAACCATCAACCGCCAACCAACCACGATAACGCGGGAAAATATTATTGTCCGATGTATTGCGAGGGCGACAAGGTTTACGATTCCAATGTGGGTTGTCCCGTTTGTGGAATGGACTTGGTGAAATATCCTGAAAAGAAAAAAGCGCAATACACTTGTCCGATGCATCCAGAAATTGTGCAAGACACGCCAGGCGATTGTCCGATTTGTGGAATGGATTTAGTAAAAATGCCCGACAAAAGTGACGATGAAGAGGATGAAACTTACAATATTTTAAAGAAAAAATTCTGGATTTCTTTGGCGTTCACACTTCCCGTTTTCATTTTGTCGATGGGTGGAATGTGGTATAATTTTCCGTTTTCGCACGAATTTCAGGCTTATATAGAATTGGCGTTAACGATTCCTGTTTTGTTTTATTCGGGATGGTTTTTAATGAAAAGAGGTTGGATTTCATTTAAAACTTGGAACCTCAATATGTTTAGTTTGATTGCTTTGGGCGTTGCTGCTGCATTTTTGTTCAGCCTTTTTGCCATGTTTTTTCCAAATATTATTCCGCACGAAATTCGTGGTCATGGTGGTAATATTCCTCTATATTTTGAGGCGGTCTGTGTGATTTTAACCTTGGTGATTCTTGGACAATGGATGGATGCAGCGGCTCACAAAAAAACAGGAAAGGCTATTCAAGAATTAATGAATCTTTCGCCTGATGAAGCTACTTTGGTGGAAGGCGATACTGAACGTAAAATTACTTTGGATGAAGTAAATATAGGTGATATTTTAAAAGTAAAACCAGGCGAAAAAATCCCAGTTGATGGTAAAATTATTGAAGGAAATTCGTCTATCGATGAATCGATGATTACGGGAGAGCCTATTCCTATTGAGAAATCTGAAAACGATAAAGTAACTTCTGGAACCATCAACGGAAATCAAGTTTTCTTGATGAAAGCCGAAAAAGTTGGCGACGAAACTTTGCTTTCACAAATCATCAAAATGGTGAATGAAGCAAGCCGTAGTCGCGCTCCAATTCAGAAATTGACGGATAAAGTTTCTAAAGTTTTTGTTCCAGTAGTGATTTTAGTTGCTATTTTAACCTTTATTTTATGGCAAGTTTTCGGTCCAGAAGGTCAAAAAACATTATTTGCATTCGTGAACGCTGTTGCGGTTTTAATTGTGGCTTGTCCATGTGCTCTAGGTTTAGCAACGCCAATGTCATTAATGGTTGGAATTGGAAAAGGCGCGAAAAACGGAATTTTAATTAAAAATGCCGAAGCACTTGAACAACTGAACAAAGTAAACGTTTTAATCACCGATAAAACAGGAACTTTAACCGAAGGAAAGCCTTCCTTGGAGCATATTGAAGCTGTTAATGATGCCACCGAAACTAAGATTTTACAAGTTGCCGCTTCTTTAAATCAAAATTCAGAACATCCACTTTCAAACGCTGTTCTAAAGAAAGCAAAAGAACACAACATTGCATTTGAAAAAGTAGAAAACTTTGAAAACGTTTCTGGTAAAGGTGTTCAAGGGAATATTAATGGAAACAAAACTTATTTAGGAAACGAAAATCTTTTAACTTCAAACGGAATTGTCATTCCCGAAATTTTAAAACAAAAAGCCACCGAAGTTCAGTCAAAATCGCACACAATCTCTTATGTAGCTGAAGGAAACCAAGTTTTAGGCTTTGTGAGTTTTACAGATAAAATTAAAGAAACGTCTAAAAAAGCGGTTGAGTTTTTATTAAAAGAAGGCGTTGATGTTATGATGATGACAGGTGACAACGAAAACACCGCAAAAGCCGTCGCAGACGAACTTGGAATCAAACATTACATCGCAAATGCACTTCCGCAAGACAAATTGAATGAAGTTAAAAAATTGCAGTCCGAAGGAAAAATTGTTGCTATGACAGGTGATGGAATTAACGACGCTCCTGCTCTTGCACAATCTAACGTGGGAATTGCGATGGGAACGGGAACCGACGTTGCGATTGAAAGCGCAGAAATGACTTTGCTAAAAGGCGATATTTTGGGCGTTGCAAAAGCAAAAATGTTAAGCGAAAAGCTACTGAAAAACATCAAAGAAAATCTATTCTTTGCGTTTATTTACAACGTTCTAGGAATTCCGTTAGCAGCAGGTTTGCTCTACCCTTTCTTCGGAATCTTGTTGTCACCGATGATTGCCGCCGCAGCAATGAGTTTTAGTTCGCTTTCTGTAATTTTAAATTCTTTGAGATTGAATGCTGTGGATTTGGATGTGAAGTAAAAAGTTAAAGCATTATTAAAGAAAAACTTGTTGATATTCTCAGCAAGTTTTTCTATTTTTAAACTGTAAGTCTCCCCAAACGTTGGACAGAATTATACCCTCATTTTGTATTGTAAAA
>NZ_DAMBQF010000026.1:24033-36315 GCF_032062245.1 Soonwooa sp. | reverse complement strand
ATAAAATTGTGTTAATTATTTTAACATTTGTTGCACTAAATTTCTGAAACGGCGACACCGCAAGCAGCTTCAAGATTCTGTTAGTCCAAGAATTGGTTATTTTGCGTTAAAACATATTGAACAAGAAAATCCAGTTTTGAAAGGTACTAGGCTTTATAAAATGATGTAGGAAGTTTTTTATAATTTTTTTGAAAGAATTTGTTACAGAAATTAACCTATAAAAAGCCTCATCAACGAGGATTTTGTTATTGAATTATCGCAATCTTATTGTATTATCAAACTATCATTTTGGAATGACTTAGGCGTTGTCCCTTCATGTTGTTTAAAAACCCTTGTGAAATAATTGGTGTCTGTGAAACCCGTTCGGTAGGCGACTTCTTTGATTCTTTCTCGTTTTTTTAATAAATCTTTAGCAAGGTTAATACGTTCTTTTAAAATAAAATCGTTGGGCGAAATGCCAAGTTCTTCTTTAAACATTTTGAAAAAATTAGACTTACTGACATAAGCCATTTTCGCCATTTGATCGATATTCAGTTTTTGATGGAGATTTTGTTTAATAAAATCTATGATGTAACCGAGTCGCGATTGGTTTTTAGAAAGTTGCAATTGTATCATGGTGCTCGCTTGGGTTTGCATTAATCTTATTAATAATTCTTTTAGAGCAAAATCAGCCATCAAATCTTTGTGCGTATTATTATCCATCGCAATCCGCATAATATTGTTGGTTGCCGAGGTCAACGATTCTGTATTGAAAAGATAATATTCTTGATTTTGAAGTTGCCAACAGCTTGTGTCGTCAACTTTTGTTTCATGGAGATTAAGATAATTGAGTGTATTCTTAATAAAGTCCGAATTTAGACTTAATGACAAACATTGTGAAGGCGCTTCGTCAGCTTCTGGAAAGTCGATGACCATCGTTTCGCCAGGTGCTACCAATACGCTTTCGCCAGGTAGATAGTCGAAGTAATCCGTTTTACCATCAAGTTTTAATTTTTTTTTGCCGCGTAACATTGCTGTAAAAGCCACATCGTTAAAATGTAATTTAACATCAAAAGCACTGCGATGGGTTTCATAGATATTAAATTCACAGTTTTTTAGTGTGTAAGAGGTTTTATTTTCTACCATGCTACCAAGTTGCTTTTCGTTTAGTAATGCAGGTTGATGTATGTATGATTTTTCTAGCGACATATTAACCTTCTTTTAAAATGGATTTTGTTAAAAATAAGGAATAATCTTTTAATAAACTTCTAATATTTTGTTAAGGAAATTTTAAAGTTTGCAACATAAAGAGGATTTTACTATAAATGTGTAGGATTGTGCTATTGGTTTGGATTTTATAAAATTAATTTCGAATTATCAATAACAAAAAAAACTAAACAAGTTTTAATGTTATTGATTATAAGTTTAATTAAAATAAATTTTAAAACCATATATATTATGAGTACAAATGTTATACAAAGACCTGACTTTAAGTCTAAATATGATAATTACATCGGTGGCAAATTCGTTGCACCAGTTTTAGGAAAATATTTTGATGTCGTTTCACCAGTAGATGGTAAAGTTTTCACACAAGCTGCACATTCGACTAAAGAAGATTTGGAGTTGGCTGTTGATGCAGCTGCTAAAGCTTTCGAAACTTGGAAAAATACGTCTGCTACAGAACGTAGCATTATGCTTAATAAAATCGCAGACCGTATCGAGGAAAATTTACAATACATTGCGTCTGTAGAGACGATGGATAACGGTAAAGCAGTTCGTGAGACTTTGGCGGCAGATATTCCGTTAGCGATTGACCATTTCAGATATTTTGCAAGCGTTATCCGTGCAGAAGAAGGATCACTTAATGAGCTGGATAAAGACACGGTTTCTTTAATCGTTAACGAACCTTTGGGTGTTGTGGCGCAAATTATCCCTTGGAATTTCCCAATCCTTATGGCGGTTTGGAAGCTAGCGCCAGCTTTGGCTGCAGGTAACTGTGTGGTTCTAAAACCAGCAGAAAGCACACCGATTTCTATTATGGTTCTTATGGAACTTATTGGAGATTTAATCCCTGCAGGTGTTATTAATATCGTTAACGGTTTCGGTGCTGAGTTAGGAAGAGCTTTAGTAACTAATCCAAAAGTGGCAAAAGCGGCTTTCACAGGATCTACAGCAACAGGACGTTTGGTCATGCAATATGCAACCGAAAATATCATCCCAGTAACTTTAGAATTAGGAGGGAAATCTCCGAATGTATTCTTTAGTTCGGTGATGGACGAAGATGATGAGTTTTTGGACAAAGCGATTGAAGGAGCGGTTTTATTTGCTTTAAATCAAGGTGAAATTTGTACTTGTCCTTCAAGATTGTTGATTCAAGAAGATATTTACGATGCATTTATCGCAAGAGTTGTAGAAAGAGTTAACGCAATTAAAGTTGGTCATCCGTTAGATCCAACGGTGATGATGGGTGCACAAGCTTCTCAAATCCAGAAAGATAAAATTTTGTCTTACATCAAATTAGGAAAAGAAGAAGGTGCAGAAGTATTAACTGGTGGCGACGCTAACCATTTGGGTGGCGATATCGAGGACGGATACTACATTCAGCCGACTTTGTTCAAAGGACATAACAAAATGAGAATTTTCCAAGAAGAAATTTTTGGACCAGTGTTAGCGGTGATAACTTTCAAAGACGAAGCAGAAGCTATCGCAATTGCAAATGATACGATTTATGGTTTAGGGGCAGGAGTTTGGACAAGAGATGCACATCAATTGTACACGGTTCCAAGAGCAATTCAGGCGGGAAGAGTTTGGGTTAATCAATACCACTCTTATCCAGCTGGCGCGCCGTTTGGAGGTTACAAGCAATCGGGTATCGGTCGCGAAAACCACAAGATGATGCTCGATCATTATCGTCAGACAAAAAATATGTTAATCTCATATAATAAAAATAAGTTAGGTTTCTTCTAGAATAATAAAACACTTTTTAGCGTGCCCGTTGTCTTAGGGTAGCCCCGGACAACGGACAGGCTTTTAGGGTTGAGTTTCGCTTAATCCATAAAATTCACCATGCAAAATTTTAAATTAAAAACTAATAAAATAGAGAGTTATGATTCCTAAAACAATGAAAGCTGCGGTAGTGCAAGGGTATGGACAACCATTAAAAATTATGGAGGTTCCGGTAAGAGAACCAGGACGATATGAGGTATTGGTAAAAGTTATTGCTTGTGGTGTTTGTCATACAGACTTGCATGCCGTAGATGGAGATTGGCCTGCAAAACCAAAAATGCCACTTATTCCAGGACATGAAGGTGTAGGAATTGTGGTGGCTTGCGGACCAGAAGCTCAAGTAAAAGAAGGTGATGCAGTTGGAGTTCCGTGGTTGTATTCCGCTTGTGGAGGTTGTGATTATTGTATCACTGGATGGGAAACTCTTTGTGAAGCTCAACAAAATGGAGGATATAGTGTAGATGGAGGTTTTGCAGAATATGTTATTGCAGATTCTAGATACGTAGGGCATCTTAAGAGTAACGTTAATTTCTTGGAGATTGCACCTATTTTGTGTGCAGGGGTTACAGTGTATAAAGGACTGAAGGAGACGGAAACAAAACCTGGAGAATGGGTTGCTATTTCTGGAGTTGGAGGATTAGGTCACGTTGCTGTTCAGTATGCAAAAGCAATGGGAATGCACGTTGCCGCTATTGATGTTGCCGATGATAAATTAGAATTAGCAAAAAAACTGGGTGCAGACTTGGTTGTTAATGCTAAAGAAACAGATCCTGGAGCTTACTTACATAAAGAGGTTGGCGGTATGCATGGAGCGTTGATCACGGCGGTTTCGCCTATTGCTTTTAAACAAGGAATTGATGTTCTTAGAAGAAAAGGAACAATTGCTCTTAATGGTCTTCCTCCAGGTTCTTTTGAGTTACCGATTTTTGAAACCGTTCTTAAGAGAATCACCGTTAGAGGTTCTATTGTTGGTACAAGAAAAGATATGCAAGAAGCATTGGATTTTGCAAATGAAGGCTTAGTAAAAGCAACAGTTACTTCCGCGAAACTAGAAGATATTAATGAGGTATTTGATAAAATGAAGGCGGGTCAAATTGACGGAAGAATTGTTCTTGATATAGCAGGACAAAACTAATTTTTATTAATTGTATATGTAGTTTTTATAATTTGTGTT
Organism: Soonwooa sp.; assembly: GCF_032062245.1. NCBI lineage: Bacteria > Pseudomonadati > Bacteroidota > Flavobacteriia > Flavobacteriales > Weeksellaceae > Soonwooa > Soonwooa sp. The sequence continues at coordinate 32,156 of NZ_DAMBQF010000026.1, read as the reverse complement.
TTTAGCCTGACTTTAATAGAGCCAGGTTTTTTTGTTCCCAGAAATAATGTTTAACTTTAAATAAATTAAAGAAGATGATATCTCGATTAGATGTTACAGATAAAGCTTTGGAAGTCATTAGTACTTTGGAAGCACAACACGGACCGTTGATGTTTTATCAAGCAGGTGGATGTTGCGAAGGCACTCAACCACAATGTTTTGAGAAAGACGGATTTTTCCCGCGCATGAATGATGTTCTTCTTGGGCATATCAAAGATTACGAATTTTGGATAGACCGCGATCTCTTCGAATATTGGCAGTATTCGCATTTTACCTTAGATGTGCTCGACGGTGTTGGTCCTGGTGGCTTTTCGCTGGAAACACCTTTGGGAAAGACTTTTAAAGTACATTATCGACTTTTCTCAACCGACGAACTCGCAGATCTAGAACCTGTCAAAAGAAATGAATAATTTTTAGTATATGGCTTGGTTCCGAAATCTTAGCGATACAAAACAATTAGTATTAATATGGACTTTACCAGGATTGGCGATCATTGGTTTAATGCCACTTAGCTATTTGTTTTATTAATGGCGCTATTTTAGAGTTATAGTTTAACTTCTTTTGACCGTTTCTTAGCCGTCGGCTGTTGTGACTATTGGGTGTATTTAAGTTTTAGATAATAGGTTATACGTTAGATTTTTTTTTAAATTAATGCTCAATTTTTTGAGGATAAAAAAACCTCCTGATTATGGACAAGAGGTAACCCAAATGTTTTCACAACGGAATAATCCTTATTGTGAATTGCTTTCAAGTCTCAAATATAGTAAAAAAACGAAATACAATATTTTTTTTCTTTTAAATAAAAAAAATGCTTAGTTTTATTTTTTTAACGAAAAAACTAAACTATGACTAAAAATATACTTGGATTGGATTTGGGAATCGCTTCCGTTGGTTGGGCTTTAATTGAGGTTAATGGAGAAACGTATAAACCTTTACGAATCTTAGGAATGGGAAGCCGTATCATTCCATTGGGGACTGAAGATAAAACTCAATTTGAAAGAGGACAATCAATAACCAAAAATCAAGATCGTACTAAAGCTAGAACTCAAAGGAAAGGTTACGATAGAAAACAGCTTAAGAAAAGTGAAGATTTTAAATACAGTTTAAAGAAAGAATTAGAAAAATTTGGAATATACCCTGATTCAGTTTTAATGAATCTTCCAATGTTGGATTTATGGAAATTGAGAAGTGATGCTGCATCGGAACCAATTAGTGTAGAGCAATTGGGTAGAATTTTCTATATGTTAAACCAAAAAAGAGGTTATAAATCTGCAAGAAGTGAAGCTAATGCTGATAAGAAAGATACGGATTACGTTGCTGAAGTAAAAGGAAGATATGCAATATTAAAGGAAGAAAACAAAACTATTGGTCAGCATTTTTATAATAAACTTTCTACTTCATTTTTAAATAATGAATATTACAGAGTAAAAGAACAAGTTTTCCCAAGAGAAGCTTATTTAGAAGAGTTTGATACGATTATTAATGTTCAAAAAAAATCTCATGATTTTTTGACTGAAGAGACGATTAATAGACTTCGAAATGAAATCATTTACTACCAGCGTAAACTAAAATCTCAAAAAGGATTAGTAAGTGTTTGTGAGTTTGAAGGTTTTGAAAAAGAAATAGAAAATAAAGAAAAATCAACTAACAAGATTGTATTTGTTGGTCCGAAAGTTGCGCCTAAAACTTCACCATTGTTTCAGTTATGTAAAATTTGGGAAGTTGTAAATAATATAACTTTAAAAGTAAAAAATCCAGAAGGAAGCAAATATAAGTGGAGCGATTATTCTCCAACTATAGACCAAAAAGAAAAGATTGCAAATTATCTTTCTACAAACGCATTATTAAGTTATTCTGAATTGCTTAAAATTTTAGAATTACGTAAAGACGACGTTTTCGTCAATAAACAAGTCCAAAAAGGAATTCAAGGAAATATAACTTATGCTGAACTAAATTTGATCTTAAAAGATGAATCACTTTTGCAGTTTAATATATTTATAGAAGAATCCACTAATGAAGCTCTTTTAGTTGATAAAAAAACAGGAGAAATATTAGAAGAAAAAAAAAGATTAATTGTTGCTAGGGATTTTGAAAAAGAACCGTTGTATCAACTTTGGCATACCATCTATTCGATAAAGGATTTGGACGAATGTCGAGAAGCGTTAATAAAAAGGTTTAATCTTGAGGAAGAAATTGCAGACAAACTTTCGAGAATAGATTTTAATAAGCAAGCTTTTGGAAATAAGTCGGCAAAAGCAATGCGTAAAATATTACCTTATCTAATGGAAGGTTTTGGGTATGATAAAGCTTGTAGTTTAGCGGGTTATAATCATTCTAATAGTTTAACGAAAGAAGAGCAAGAATCTCGCGAAGTTAAAGAAAGATTAGAATTATTACCTAAAAATAGTTTGCGCCAGCCAGTTGTTGAAAAGATTATTAATCAAATGATTAATGTCGTTAATGCAGTAATTGATGAGTTTGGTAAGCCTGACGAAATTAGACTTGAGCTTGCTAGAGAACTGAAGCAAAGTAAAGATGAAAGAGATCAAGCAGATAAAGCTAATAGTAACAACAAAAAACAAAATGAATTAATTGCGCAACGTCTCAATGCAATGGGAATTGCTGCAACTAAAAAATATATTCAGAAATATAAATTCATTTTTCCAGCGAAGGATAAAAAGTGGAAAGAAGCAGATGTTGTTAACCAATGTATTTATTGTGGTGAACATTTTAGCCTTTCAGAAGCTTTAACAGGCGATAATTTTGATGTGGATCATATTGTTCCAAAAGCATTGCTATTCGATGATTCACAAACTAATAAAGTTTTAGTTCATAGACATTGTAATTCTAAAAAATTAGATAAAACTGCCTACGATTATATTGCAAAAAAAGGAGAAGCAGAATTAGAAAAATACATTCAACGTGTTGATGATTGGTTCTCAAGAGGAATATTGTCATATGGTAAAATGCAAAGATTGAAAGTTTCTTTTGAAGAATATCAAGAACGTAAAAAATTGAAAAAAGAAAGGGAAGCAGATAAAAAACTTTGGGAAAACTTTATTGATAGACAACTTCGAGAATCTCAATATATTGCTAAAAAAGCAAGACAAATATTAGAGCAAATTTGTAATAAAGTAACCGTTAGCGAAGGTACAGTTACTGCAAAACTGCGTAAAATATGGGGCTGGGATGATGTTTTGATGAATTTACAAATGCCAAAATATAAATCTTTAGGACAGACTAAAATGATTGAATGGACGAGTGAACACGGTAAAAGATTACATAACAAAGAACAAATAATTAATTGGACAAAACGTGACGATCATCGTCATCACGCTGTAGATGCTCTTGTTATTGCGTGTACTAAACAAGGATATATTCAACGAATTAATACTCTAAATTCAAGTGATGTTCGCAATGAAATGTTAAAAGAAGTTGAAGAAGCTAAAATTCAATACAATGAAAAGTTGACGCTTTTAGAAAAGTATTTTAATACCGAAAAACCTTTCACAACTTCTGAAGTAGAAAAAGAGGCAGATAAAATTCTAATTTCATTTAAAGCTGGTAAAAAAGTAGCAACTATTTCTAAATTTAAAGCAAAAGGAAAAAATAAAGAGCAAGGAGTAATTGTTCCGAGAGGAGCTCTACATGAGCAATCTGTTTATGGAAAAATTAAAGTTGAAGAACCAGATAAACCATTAAAATATCTTTTGGAAAATCCAAGTACTATTAAAGATGAAAAGATTAAAAGAAAAGTATTTGATAGATTACAGCAATTTGAAAATGATACAAAAAAAGCATTGTCATCTTTAAAAAAGGAACCTATTTATTTAGATGAAAAGCAAGAAATAGTTCTAGAAAAAGCAATCTGTTACAAAGATGCGACTGTAATGAAATATGATTTGTTAAGCTTAAATGCGAAGCAAGTAAATGATATTGTAGATGAAAAAGTAAAATCAATTGTTAAAGATAGACTGGCTCAATTCGGGAATAAGGAAAAAGAAGCTTTTAAAGAAATATTGTGGTACAATGAAGAAAAGCAAATCCCAATAAAAACAGTTCGATTATTTGCAAGACCAGATGCTAACGGATTACAACCAATCAAAAAAGATGAAAATGGTAAAAACATTGGCTTTGTTGTTCAAGGAAATAATCATCACATCGCTATATATACCGATAAAGATGGAAAACAAGTCCAACATTCTTGTACTTTTTGGCATGCTGTGGAGCGTAAAATGAATAGTATTCCCGTTTTAATTAAAGACTCATCATCCATATGGGATAACCTAAGCAACGAAAGATTGCCACAGGAATTTTTGAATTTGTTACCAGAAGATGGCTTAAATCTTCAATTCAGTATGCAACAAAATGAAATGTTTATACTTGGCTTATCTGATGATGAATTTAACGATGCGATTAGAAGTAATGACAAATCAACTTTAAGTAAGAATTTGTACTTGGTTTGGAGTATTGCTGAAGGTGATTATTGGTTTAGACATCATTTAGAAACTAAAAACACAGAATTAAAGAAAACTGAAGGTGCAAAAGAAAGTAAAAGATATTACAGATTAAGTTTAAAAGGATTAAATGACTTAAATCCAAAGAAAGTTAAAATTAACCACTTAGGAAAAATAGTTCACATCGGCGAATACTAAAAACTAATAACTATGATCACCCGCTCTATATACATCGGCAATCCTTCATATCTCAAACTAAAAGATGAGCAAATGCACATTCTTTGTCCCGAAACCAAAGAAACCAAAGGTAAAGTTCCCGTTGAGGATTTGGGATTGTTGATGTTGGATCATTTTCAGATAACCATTTCGCACCAATTGGTTCAGAAAATGATGGGGAATAATGTTGTGATCATTAGTTGCGATGCACATCACTTGCCGCATGGGATGATGTTGCCTTTGCATGGACACACCGAATATTCGGACCGAATAAAAGACCAACTCGAAGCCAGCGAACCGCTCAAAAAGCAATTATGGAAGCAAACTGTAGAATGCAAAATCGAAAATCAAAAAGAAGTTCTGCATCGCTTGGGCAACTATTTTGAACCCATGCTAGATTATCAGCAACAAGTAAAAAGTGGCGATATCACCAATATGGAAGGCATTGCGGCGCAGCACTATTGGAAATACCTTATCAGTCACGATTTTTTGAGGCAACGTTTTGGAGACTCGCCCAATCAGTTTTTCAATTTTGGTTATTCTGTGCTTCGCTCGATGGTCGCCAGAGCCATTGTGGAAACGGGTCTGTTGCCAGTTTTGGGGATTTTCCACAAGAACAAATACAATCCATATTGCCTCGCCGACGACCTCATGGAGCCTTATCGACCCTTCGTGGATTTACTCGTCATGCAATGGCTCAATTTGCATCCCGAAACCGAGGATTTAAACAAAGAATTCAAGGCACATATCCTCAAAATAGCGACGATGGATGTGCGAATTGATAGCAAAATCCGTCCACTAATGGTGGCGGTCAAAACAAGTGCAAGCTCTTTGTACAAATGCTACACGGGCGAAAAAAGATTGATAGTATATCCCGAAATACCATGAAAACAAAACTAATGTGGGCGTGCCCCTTGATTTCCATCGCTTCCAAACCTCATAGGTTTCTGAAACCTATGAGGTTTTTTATCCAGCCGCTATCAAGGGTCGGTCTTTGTGCAGTCGCTTTTCTTGTGGGGCTTCGGCTTCGCTCAGCCGCCACAAAAAAGAGCTCCAACAATGCACTACGCCCTCACGCGAAAGTTTACCGCTCCCAATCCACATTCGCCTATGAAACAAGACCGTTTTAACGCCTATCGAATTATGTGGGTTTTAGTATTGTACGATTTGCCAACCGAGACCAAAGCCAATATGCGAGCGGCCAACCAATTCCGAAAAGGATTAATAGACGATGGATTCACCTTATTTCAATTTTCCATGTACGTTAGGCATTGCCCCAGTCGCGAAAACGCCGAAGTACATATCAAACGCGTAAAACTCATGCTTCCAAAAGCAGGAAAAGTTGCCATTATGTGTATCACAGACAAGCAATTTGGCGATATCGAAATCTTTTTTGCCAGAAACAAAGAAGAACCACCACCGACCTTTCAACAACTCGAATTATTTTGATTTTTCCAATTCTAAAAACCACAAAAATCCCCTGTAAAATAGGGGATTTTTAATTTGAGGTTGTGTTGTATCCCAAAGATACTAAAGTTTGAAAGCAATTCACAACAACGGCAAAACATATATGCACATCGCCTAAGTTGTGTTGTATCCCAAAGATACTAAAGTTTGAAAGCAATTCACAACAACGGCAAAACATATATGCACATCGCCTAAGTTGTGTTGTATCCCAAAGATACTAAAGTTTGAAAGCAATTCACAACAGGCATTCCTGAAGGTAGCTTTAACGTCTTGTTGTGTTGTATCCCAAAGATACTAAAGTTTGAAAGCAATTCACAACCACTTTGTCTTTTGGTTTTACCGATGAAGTGTTGTGTTGTATCCCAAAGATACTAAAGTTTGAAAGCAATTCACAACTGTTTCTTCGCCTTTAAGTTTTGCGATTTCGTTGTGTTGTATCCCAAAGATACTAAAGTTTGAAAGCAATTCACAACATAAATAAACGGTCTAAATTTACCTTGTGGGTTGTGTTGTATCCCAAAGATACTAAAGTTTGAAAGCAATTCACAACTAGACGATTCACTTTAAATCTAAATCCAAAGTTGTGTTGTATCCCAAAGATACTAAAGTTTGAAAGCAATTCACAACTAAATTTGAGCTACTTGATAATCTGTATAAGTTGTGTTGTATCCCAAAGATACTAAAGTTTGAAAGCAATTCACAACCATTGCTAAGGCTGCATGGCTCAACTTAAAGTTGTGTTGTATCCCAAAGATACTAAAGTTTGAAAGCAATTCACAACTATAATTTTCATTCATGTAAGCAGGTGCTGGTTGTGTTGTATCCCAAAGATACTAAAGTTTGAAAGCAATTCACAACTCTTTTACGATAAATGCTACACCAGCTTTTGTTGTGTTGTATCCCAAAGATACTAAAGTTTGAAAGCAATTCACAACCCGATACGACTAACTTGCGATTGAATTGTGGTTGTGTTGTATCCCAAAGATACTAAAGTTTGAAAGCAATTCACAACATTGACCGTATCGGATATTACCTTCTGGAAGTTGTGTTGTATCCCAAAGATACTAAAGTTTGAAAGCAATTCACAACAAGAATCTTTCAGTTATAAAGATTCTGGGAGTTGTGTTGTATCCCAAAGATACTAAAGTTTGAAAGCAATTCACAACGGCCGCGATAAAGTTTTATATACTCCTTTTGTTGTGTTGTATCCCAAAGATACTAAAGTTTGAAAGCAATTCACAACTCAAGCGCTGCTCGTGCGTGCGCATCAGCAGTTGTGTTGTATCCCAAAGATACTAAAGTTTGAAAGCAATTCACAACGTGTCATGCTTATTTGTATCTATCACGCAAGTTGTGTTGTATCCCAAAGATACTAAAGTTTGAAAGCAATTCACAACACAAGACGAAATTTATATCCGTTGGGGTGGGTTGTGTTGTATCCCAAAGATACTAAAGTTTGAAAGCAATTCACAACAGAAACGATATTTGCCTTGTTTAATTGACCGTTGTGTTGTATCCCAAAGATACTAAAGTTTGAAAGCAATTCACAACTGTCAATGACATTAAAGTGTTCAAGCTTCGGTTGTGTTGTATCCCAAAGATACTAAAGTTTGAAAGCAATTCACAACCGGCGTGACACCTATCCGCGCAACAGCGGCGTTGTGTTGTATCCCAAAGATACTAAAGTTTGAAAGCAATTCACAACTGTGATGGCAATGGGTTCGTATTTCTTTACGTTGTGTTGTATCCCAAAGATACTAAAGTTTGAAAGCAATTCACAACTATCTGTATTCTCCGATGTAACAGTAACAAGTTGTGTTGTATCCCAAAGATACTAAAGTTTGAAAGCAATTCACAACACGTTCAAGTTCCATGGCTAATATAGGATTGTTGTGTTGTATCCCAAAGATACTAAAGTTTGAAAGCAATTCACAACTTATTCAG
>NZ_DAMBQF010000026.1:0-23933 GCF_032062245.1 Soonwooa sp. | reverse complement strand
GTATTCGAGTTGTGTTGTATCCCAAAGATACTAAAGTTTGAAAGCAATTCACAACAGAAATATAAAAACTAAAAGAGTTTTAAAAGTTGTGTTGTATCCCAAAGATACTAAAGTTTGAAAGCAATTCACAACTTATTCAGCTGAAAATTTAAACGTATTCGAGTTGTGTTGTATCCCAAAGATACTAAAGTTTGAAAGCAATTCACAACGTGTCAATATCCAGCAACTTTGCTCTATCTGTTGTGTTGTATCCCAAAGATACTAAAGTTTGAAAGCAATTCACAACCGTTTTTTGTTGGACATTATTATTGTGTTTGTTGTGTTGTATCCCAAAGATACTAAAGTTTGAAAGCAATTCACAACAGGTGGCGACGGAGAAATACTTTTTTTATGGTTGTGTTGTATCCCAAAGATACTAAAGTTTGAAAGCAATTCACAACTGTACAAGCATTAGATGTCTTCGGGTTATGGTTGTGTTGTATCCCAAAGATACTAAAGTTTGAAAGCAATTCACAACGGAAGTGGTAAAGCTCATGTTAGGCTCACATTTGTGTTGTATCCTAAAAAAAACATCCTGTCCAGATTTTGGTGTTTTCATTTTTTAAAATAAAAATTATGAAAAGTACTGTCTATCAACTAAGTTTGTGTTAGAAAAATGAATAATGGATAGAAAAAAAGTAAAGCGACATTTCTATTTTAGATTAATAATCACAAGTGCGTTTGTTGGTGGATTAGCGTCAATACTGGCTTTTTTATTAAAAACGATTACCATATTTTGTCAAGACTTTTTATACGAAACAGCGCTTGAAAAGAAGTTTCTGTCTGTCATTTTTCCAACGATTGGGATAACGGGTATTTACTTTTTAAGAAAGTACTTTTTTAAGAATAGAAAAAAATAAAGGTATCACCGAAATCTACAAAACTGTCGATCAAAGAAAAGATCATTTACCTTTGTTTAAAATTCCATCGCATATTATTAATTGGTTTTTTGACTGTAATTTTTGGTGGTTCCACGGGTGTCGAAGTTTCTGCTGTGGTGGCGAGTGCAACAATCGGGAACAACATTTATCAATTTTTTTCACCAAATCTTTATAAACTGGAATTAATTTGTGCAGGCGTCGTAGCGGGCGTTTCAATTCTTTTTGGAAGTCCTTTTGTCGGCTGGTTATTTGCGGTTGAAGTCATTGCGAAAAAGCTTAAAAAAAGTGTTTTTGTGAGTTGCACGATGTCGGCGATGGTAGCGTGGGGATTTTTATTAGTAATGAAGCCAGATATTTTTCTTGACTATCGAATTACAGATTGGAAATGGTCAGCGTTTCCGTTTTTTATTGTATTAAGTTTGTTAGGTGGTATATTTTCGGTGTATTTCACCGTGTTGGTGACACGACTAAAAAACTTTTTTTCGGGTATTAATAACAATTTTTTCAGTGTTAACCTTGGTGCCATTACAGTAGGCATGATGATATTGGTGTTTCCGTTTTTGTATGGTGATAGTTACCACGCCTTAGCAACATTGTTGCAGCATCCTACACAATATTCGATGTTGTTTTTATTGTCATTGGTGATTCTAAAACCTTTAGCATCTGCACTAACTTTGGGAGCAGGAGGAGATGGTGGCGTTTTCGCTCCAAGTATTGTGGTAGGTGGCTTTTTGGGCTTTTTGTTTGCTTATGTTTGCAATAATTATTTAGGAACTTCTTTAATCTACCATAACTTTAGGTTGGTTGGCGCTGTGGCAACTTTATCAGCCTCTATTTACGCTCCATTAACAGCGTTGTTTTTGGTGTGTAATCTAGCGCCGAATGCCTATGTTCTTTTTTTTCCACTCTTAATGGCGAGTTTTATTTCAAGGTATTTTGCTGGGAAGCTACTTCCGTATAATGTGTACACTTATCAGATGAAATAATTTTCTAGAAAAGATCAATATACTAGCCTAGAAAGTTTGCATACAGTTTTTGTTTTAAATAAGATTAATACCCGTTGTGCATTTTGAGATGTTTTCGTCACTTCGAGTAGATTTTTTTAAAAAAATCGTATCGAGAAGTTTGTAATTTTGAAGATAAATCTATTCTCGATACATTTTTTCTCCACTCTGTTACGAAAAAACACTCGAATTGACGAATCAAATATTAAAATGTTTCAAAATGCACAACGGGTAAGATTAATATATTTTAAAAACATTATTTTTGAAGAAAAAATATGATAAAGCCGCACGCTAAAAATTTTTGTTTAAAGGTGCGGTTAAAACTCTCAATATTTAATTTTAAAAAATCAACAAATTAATAAAAGGCGTAATTTTCCATTTTCATCTGGAGTGCGATGAACACAGGGAAGGACTTGCTGCTCGGGATGGTCAACGGCTAATCGCCAAAGGTATCCATTTTCTAGGTTGATGGGTTTTGCATCCGCGTTGGGCTGATAATGAAGATCAAAAAAATTATCTTCCAGAAAGCTTTCAAAATTACCGTCTTCAGGATCGTGCAGCGCTTTCAATTTTTCTCGAACTTCAGGAATTTGGATTTTTTGAGTAACTTCTTCATTAGCAATAATATCGCTAGAGGTTCCAAAATAAGTACACAAAAACGTGTCTGTTGCAATAGGAGAGCGGTCTACATGAAACGAATAAACGTCGGTTGAGATGTAATTAAATTCATCATCTCGCTCATAACATTTCAGAAGGTTTAGCGTTGGCAAAGCACCGAATTCTTTTAATAATTTAATGTCGTTTAAGATAATTTCTCGAGCAAGAAGACCTTGCTTTGATAGGTTTAAGTTTAATAAATCAGCTTCCGAAACCACTGTTATATTTTCTTTTAATTCCAATAGATCGACAATTTCCTCAAAATCACCATCCAGAAGTCTTTGCCAACACAGTGCATTATTTTTCCCAGAAAATTTGGTGTCCACCAACTCTGGAAAAGATGATACATTTTTTATTTGATTAAGATGATCAAAATCCCATTTCATGATTATTTGACAATTATTTTGGGCTGTAAAATTAAGCTTTTTAGAAATCATATTTCCTTTTTAAAGTTAATTGAAACACAATATCCTTCATGGACAGTTTTATAAAATAATTTTTATGTTTAAGCAAAATTAGAAATTAAAAAAATGAATCCACCGCAACAACTTTTAAAAAATCTTTTTTGGAATTTTAATCAAGATAAATTTTCATCTCAACAGGATTTCGAGAACGAATTGATCAATTATAACGAATTGATTTCAAAAGAAAAAGAGAATGTAGATTTGTCGGAAATTATACTTAATTGTCCTAAAATTGTGGTTCAATATTCTTATTGGGATGAGGAGGAAGATGATGATATCGAGCTTGATTTTCTTGTGGAAGCGAATAATGCGTCTAATTTTACGACGGGCGAGTTACTTTTCAAAATTCATAACGAATTTTGCAAAAGTCTAGCTAATGATGATCATATTTTTTTTGAAGGTTTAGAATTATGGAAGGAGGGCCATCCCGATTTTTCTGGCGTTCCGTTTTATTTTTTATTACAAGGAAGTTAGTAAAATAGCAAGTTATACCAATAAAAAATGTATAATATAAAACGAGCAACCCCGCATGACTATCCACGAATTATGGAAATTTGGGAAAGTGCAGTTTTGGCAACACATGATTTTTTGAAAAAGCAAGATTTTGAGTTGTTTAAACAATTAATTCCATCGGAGTTTTTACCACATTTACAAGTTTTTGTTTTGGAGCAAAATAGACAAATCGATGCTTTTTTTAGTGTTTCTGATGATAATTTAGAAATGCTTTTTGTTCATGATAAAGTGCGTGGAAAAGGCCTAGGCAAGCAAGCTGTGACTTATGTTGTCTATATTTTGATAATTTTGAAAGTAGATGTTAACGAGCAAAATCCTCAAGCCATAGGTTTTTATGAGAAAGTGGGATATAAGAAAGTTGGACGTAGTCAACTTGATGGTATGGGAAAACCTTATCCACTCGTACATTTTGAATTTCTAAAAGTTTAATTTACTCTTCAACCAATTCAATATTAGGATGGTCTGCGATGATTTCTAAAATAATTTCAAAGTAAGTTTTTCCTGTTCCTGCATTTAACTCTTTAATTGAATTTTTAATAAGATTTTTATTGTAACTATTAGGGTATTTTAGTTTTTCGTGATAAAAATTTAATGTAAAGTCATGTCCGAAAAGTTCTTTCATTCTAAGGAAATCTTTCCAAATTAACCGAATGGGCTCATTGCCATTTATTTCTCCAAAACCACCATATAATAGGTCATTCAAAGCATCAAGACTTTCTCCTAGTTTCCAGTTTTCGTTTGGCATTAGTTTGTTGTTTAATTCTGTATACAAGCTGGTTTTGTCCACAATTTTTGATCCGTCAATTAGGATTTCCTTTTTCACTTTTTGGGGTTTTATTAAGCTAATTTAATTTTAAAAATATTTAGAAACAAACAATGCAAACCCGAAGATTTGCATTGCGTATTGTTTAGTTAGTTCCTTTACGTTTTGGTTCTTTCACCTCTGGCCAATTTTGTCCATCAGGAAGAACACGTTTTTTACGACTTACCAATTCGGGATCTTCCGAAGCCATGTACGCCATTACAGCTGCTGCGATAACATTGTTTCTAACTTCGTCAAACATAATTTTGTCATAAGTATCTCTGTTGGTGTGCCAAGTGTAACCACCATAACCCCAGCTGTTTGAACTTAAAGAAATACCCGGTATTCCTGCAGCTACAAAAGAAGCATGATCGGATCCACCACCGCCAGGCATTCCAGGGAAGGACGTTTCAATATTTTTTGAAACCTTTTTCGGAAGTGCTGCCATCCATCTTGTCAAGTAATCGTAAGAATCTACAAAACCTTGACCTTGGATGCTTACAACACGACCAGTTCCGTTATCTTGGTTGAAAGCAGCTTGTGTATTTTTGATGATTTCGGGATTGTCATATACGAAACTGCGCGAACCATTAAGACCTTGTTCTTCACTTCCCCAAAGTCCAATAATGATTGTTCTTTTATTGTTTGGATAGTATTTTTTGAGGATACGAGCAGCTTCCATCATTGTAATAGTCCCTGTTCCGTTATCTGTTGCACCTTGTGCGCCGTCCCAAGAATCTAGATGTGCCGAAAGAATCACATACTCATTTGGTTTTTCTTTTCCAGGAATTGTTGCAATGGTGTTAAATGATTTCGCTGTCCCTAGAGATTTAGATTGTGTGTTGATTTTCACTTTTGGGGCTTTCCCATTTTTAGCCAATCTGTAAAGCATGCCATAATCTTCTAAAGCGATGTCGATCATCGGGATGTTTTTGGTTTTAGCTCCAAAAATTCTGTTAGCGCCCATAATGCCAGTCCAGTTAGAAATAGCAATACCAGCTGCGCCAGCCTTTTCTAAAGCTTCGGGAAGCGTTGTGTTATCATAACCTGTATTTTTTATTAAAGTTCTGAAAGCTTCAGTATCTTCTTCTTTTTGTTTTTTATAAGCTTCGTAATTTTCGGGAAGGGCAAATTCTTTAACCTGATAATCTGGTCGACCTGTACGTTGGTATTGCGACATCAAAACGATTTTACCTTTAATGCTTTTTAACCAATTGGTGAATTCGGCAGGATTATTAACGTTCGGAAGAACGACTACTTCTGCCTCGATGGCTTTTTTAGTCGCAGGTGACCAAGCCAGTTGCATAGATTCTAAGTTTTTTACACGAGGAGAAGTCATTTCCACTTGCGTGATGCCACGTTGCCAAGATGCCCATTCTCCGAATTGTTGTTTTTTCGCATCTATGCCCCAAGATTTGAATTTGTCGATCGTCCAATCATTAGCTTGTTCCATTTCTGGCGTACCGACCAATCGTGGTCCAATAACGTCAAGTAATTCAAAAGCAAGATTTTCTAATTGCGAATTGTTGTTGGTTTCGTTAACGATACTTTGGACAATTGGATCAAGTTTTTCCGTTGCATTACTTTGCTGTGCTACTACAACTTGTGAAGAAAGAAGCAGAGCCGCAAGTGTCATTTTCATGTTAAGTTTCATACACTTTTCTTTTATACATTTAAGCTTTCAAGTTAAGGATATAAAGTGAGCTTACAAAGTTTGTAACGATTGCTTTTTATTTTAAATGAATTTGTATTTTTAACGAATATTTTTCTTGGATATGAAAATTTTTCCTGTTTTAAAAACTGATTGATTAATAATGTCGCCCTACACTTTAGACGACGCGCCCATTGTTTTTTTGCAGCGTTCGAGCCATGAAGTGATGCAATATATCTAAAGAGCGCCTTATAGCGATGTTTCACAAGCTGTTGACTTTATTAATATGAACTTTGAACAATTCCAAAATGATCAATCGATAACTTGGACTTTGCGGTATGAAGACGGTGGCGAGTTGTTGGGTCCGATTTGCCTTTAGAAGTTTTATGAAGATCAAAGAACAGCAGAAATAGGCTACAATCTTAGACAAGAATTGCACAACAAGGGATTGATGTCCGAAGCAATGAAAACGGAGATGGATTATGTTTTTAATGTTTTAAAAATAAATCAAATTGAAGCTTTCACAAGTTTTAAAAACAAGCCATCTATGGCTTTGCTATGGGGATTTAATTTTGGATTGCACGAAGCCAGAAAAGACGATAATAACGAGGATAATTTAATTTTTGAGTTAAAAAGCAAATTCTTAATTTTCTATACTTCTTCTATTGTTTTACCAGTCTATGTTTAAGCTAAAAATTTTATTAAGATTTAGAAATGATACTTACGCATAATCACTTTTTTTTAGTAAGAATAATCCTTTATGTTTGTTGATATTCTAATTTTTTTGTCATGTGGAAGAGCAAAACTTAACATTGTTTTCATTTCGATTTATTGGTCATATCAATCAGCATCGTTTACAATATTGGAGGATTGTACTTTTCGCCAATAAGTCTAGCAGTTACCATTGCTGCAACTGTGTCGCCAGTGGAGTTAAGAACTGTCGCCAGCGGATCTACCAAAGTCCCAATAATCATGACCGCTGGGATGGCTTCTTGTGGTAATTGATAAGCCGAAATCATTAACATTTCGCCAATATAACCGCCATTGGGGATTCCACCTGCAACAACACTTACGAAAACTGTGATGCCGAGCGCAATGATAATATTATTAAACGTAAAAAAGTCCCAACCTAAAAGTAAAAACGCAACATATATTTTCACAATCGAGGAGATAGACGAACCATTTTTATGAATCGTTGTCCCAATCGGGATTACTACGTTCGCCACCGAAGCTGGTATTCCAATTTTTCTTGCTGCTTCTAAATTAACAGGCATCGTTGCAAGACTGCTACAAGTACTTATTGCAGTAAAACTTGGGAGAATGTTGTTTTTCCAAAAAAGTTTAACGCCTTGCGGACCGCGACCAATAAAAGCAAAAAGGCTAAAAAATACAAAGAAATATACGATGCCAGCACCGTAATAGACAGCCAAAGGTTTAGCGTAAAAGCCAACCAATTGTGGACCTAAAGTCCCAACTTGGTAAGCAATATAAGCGCCAAGTCCGATTGGTGCGGCTTTCATAACCAGAAGTAGAAGGTTTTTCATGATTTCGTTGCCACCTTCAACAAAGCTTTTAAAAGTTTTAACCTTGCTTGGATCACTTTTTCGAATCGATATTCCTAATAAAAATGAAAATATTAAAAGTGCCAACATATTTTGACGTGATAACAACATATAAAACTCGCCAACGGTGAAGAAGCGGACAATTCTGTCGCTCCAAGATTCGGTGTCGGTAATGTTTTCAACCACTTTTGTAGCCGTAGTTCCGGTTGGTCTTTCGGTCGGGAAAAGATAAACTGCAACCAAGCTAAAAACCGCGGCAATTAGCACGAATGCTAAAAAAGTAAACATCATGGCGAATAAGATTTTCCCAAGTTTACTTTCTTGTTCGATGGATGATACGGCAGTCACAATGGCAAAAAACACCAACGGTATAACCGTCACAAATAATAAGTTGAGAAAAATATCGCCAATAGGCTTTAGAAAATGTATCGTCTGCGGAAAGAAAATACCAATACAACTACCGACGCTAATGCCGATTAACAAAAGGATAATGTTAGAATAGCTATTCCAAAAAGTGGATTGAAAAAATGGCATAGTCAAATTTTTTGTAAAAGTAAAGTTAAATATGTTTTTGAAAATTGAGCTATGCTAACTAAATTTATAATCGAAAAAGCTTTGTAAGGAACAATTATTGCACTTCAATAGCGATTAAAATCTAAGAAAATCATAGAACAATATGGCCTATATAGATTACTATAAAATACTTGGTGTAGACAAAAATGCTAGCCAAGATGACATTAAAAAAGCTTACCGAAAACTCGCTCGAAAACTCCATCCAGACCTTAATCCTGACGACAAGCAAGCAGAAAAAAAGTTCAAAGAATTGAATGAAGCCAACGAAGTCTTATCCAACACGGAAAATCGTGCTAAATACGATAAATACGGAGAAAATTGGAAACATGGTGAAGAGTACGAAAAAGCGCAACAACAGCAAAGACAATATTCTCAAAATTACGGTGGCGGTGGTGGATTCTCTGGTGCTGATTTTGGCGAAGGTGAAGATTTTTCAGATTTCTTTCAATCGATGTTTGGTGGTGCTGGCGGCGGATTTGGTCGCAGCAGTCGAGGAAGTTCTTCTGGTAAGTTCAAGGGACAAGATGTCTCGGCAGAACTTAGTTTGACTTTAAAACAAGCTTCTGAAACGCATCAACAAATTTTTGAAATTAATGGCAGAAAAGTAAGAATAACAATTCCTGCTGGGGTTTACGATGGCCAACAAATCAAGCTTAAAGGTCACGGAAATGCCGGAATGAATGGAGGTCCAAATGGTGATTTGTTTATCACCTTTAATATTGCAGAAGATGCTATTTTCAAAAGAAATGGCGACGATCTCGAAACAGAAGTTACTATCGATTTATATACCGCGCTTTTGGGCGGAGAAGTTATGATTCCGACACTTAATAGTCAGGTTAAACTTAAGGTGAAATCGGTGACGCAACCCAATACGAGAGTTCGTTTGAAAGGCAAAGGATTTCCAGTTTATAAAAAAGAAGGTCAATTTGGAGATTTATTTGTGACTTATAAAGTGGAATTCCCGAAAGAGCTTAATGACAAACAAAAAGAATTGGTAGAACAATTAAAAAACAGTTAAAATGAACGAAAGAATATCCATAGAAGAAATCATTAGAATATATAAAGTTGATTACAATTTTGTGAATGCGCTTATCGACTCCGAGTTGTTGCATCCGCAGACCGAAAACAGTGTTCGATACATTATCCATGACGAGTTGTCGGATTTTGAAAAGTTTATGAATTGGCATTACGACTTAGAAGTCAACTTGCAAGGCATAGAGATTATCAATGATATGCTGAGAAAAGTTCGACATTTGCAAACCGAAAACAGAAACCTCCTGCAACGTCTCCAAGTCAAACGATTCGATTGGGAAGAAAGTGATGAGATTCTGTAGTTTTTTTAATTCTCCTTTAATTTAAATGAATTTGTCTCCGATAAAATTTGAGTCTTAAGTAAGTTTTATTGAAGGGGAGTTTTGCGTCTTTAAAAAAAATAGACAAATAAATGTTAGATATTATCATAGTTGGTGGAGGTCCTATTGGTATTGCGTGTGCTATAGAAGCCGAAAAACACCAACTTTCTTATGTTATTTTAGAAAAAGGAACGATTGCAAATAGTCTTTACAATTATCCTTTGTACATGCGATTTTTCTCCACGGCAGAACGTCTAGAGATTGATGAAATTCCGTTTATAACAACTGCTCCAAAACCAGGTCGCCAAGATGCTTTAGAATATTATCAAGGCATCACGCGCCAACGACAGCTCAATATTCGCTTGTATGAGGAGGTTTTGATAATTCAGAAAAATAAAAATGAATTTTCGGTGACCACTTCGAAAACGGGTTATACGGCCAAACAAGTGATTATAGCTACCGGATTTTATGATATTCCGAATTTGATGAATGTTAAAGGCGAAAATCTCCCGAAAGTCCATCATTATTACACCGAGCCTTATCCCTATGCGCAACAAAAAGTTGTCGTGGTCGGCGCGAGCAATTCGTCGGTGGATGCGGCTTTAGAAATTTATAGAAAAGGTGGCGATGTTACAATGATTATCCGCGGTTCCGAAATAGGAAATCGTGTTAAGTATTGGGTGAAACCTGACATCGAAAACAGAATTGACGAAGGTAGTATCAAAGCTTATTTTAATGCTGAAATTACAGAAATCACAACTTCTGATGTTTTGTTTAAAACTAAAAATGAAATCCATCAAATCGAAAATGATTTTGTTTTGGCGTTAACAGGCTATCTGCCAGATTTTCAATTTTTAAAAAATGCAGGAATTATTTTAGAAGGCGACGCCGAAATTCCACTTCATAATCCCGAAACGATGGAAACCAATGTAAAAGGTCTTTATTTAGCGGGGGTTGTTTGTGGTGGTCGCAATACACATTTGTGGTTTATAGAGAATTCGAGAATTCATGCTAGAAAAATTCTAGAACATATTACAAATCCTTAATACAAAGTAGTTTTTAGAAAATTTGGTCTAGTTTTTGAAAGTTAAAAAAGCGTTAAAAAATACGTTATGAAATTCAGTTTTAATGGAAAATTATGGCTTTTAGTACCAATTTTTGTATTGATCCAATGTAAAAAAGACCAAGTCCCGACAGATAATTATTCGAATAAACACACAGCAACTACAACCGATCCTAACAAACAGGTCGTAAAAGTCGATACTGTTATCGATGGAAAGCCAGTTGAGGTTAAAAAAGAAATTCCTAAAACTGTTATTCCGAACAAAGATTTTCATTATACAGCTTTAGCCATGAAGAAAAACGATTCTTTGGTTAAAGAGTTTAAAAAGAAATATTCGGCGGACGAACTTTATACGATTTTGGCAATTAATAGACTGGATCGTAAAAATATGACGCGTCCCGATACCTTAGTTGTGCCTAGTGTTATTGAAAAAGATTTTCTAAAATATTCGCCTTTTCCAGGAAATGTTCCTGTTTTACAGGATGTTAAAAAGTTCGTGTTTTTCTCATATCCTATCCAAGCTTTTGGTGTTTACGAATACGGAAACCTTGTTAAATGGGGACCAACATCGATGGGGAAAAAAGCCTCTCAAACGGATAGAGGTTTACATTTTGCTAATTGGAAAAAGGAAGTTTCGATTTCAACAGTTAGCGATGAGTGGAAACTAAGATGGAATTTTAATATCAGCAACTTCAAAGGTATTGGTTGGCATCAATACGAAATGCCAGGTTATCCAGCGTCGCACTCTTGTCTTAGGATGTTAGAGGAAGATGCCAAGTGGATGTACAGCTTTGCGGATACGTGGATTCTCAACAAAGGAGGTGCGACAGTTCGTGCTAATGGGACGCCAGTCTATGTCTACGGCGATTACAAATGGGGCGGTAGAAAGCCTTGGTATAACTTGATGGACGACCCAAAGGCTAACGATATGTCGGTAGATGATATTACTAAAATTATCCAGCCAGAACTTGACAAAATTCTTAAAGAACAAGATAATCGCGATAAGGTTGCGGCTCAGGTTTTAATAGAAAAAGCTGAAAAGAAGAGACAAGATTCTCTTAGTATTGGAGGTGTCTAATGCTTTTTTTGTGTTGGATTTTTCTTAAAATTTGTAATTGCCTTTTCGAATAACTGTTTTATTTGTCCCATATCAGATGGACTTATATAGCCGTATTTTAGGATTCTATTATAAATTTTTTGATCTAAAGTCATTAATGAAAATGATAAAAACCTGTTAACATCTTGGCTTTCGAGACCAAATTCAGCAAAGTATTCGTCGGTTAGTTCATTATGGAGCCATTCAATGCTTTCGACTTTAGTCCATTTATTATTAATACTTCCCATACTAAATCCAGGACCAACTGGTTGTACAAAATCGCCAGGTTTTCTTAGGCTTTCAACATAGAATTCGGATCTAAGTTTCACAGTTTTTCGGATACCGTCATTCACACGTCTATCTTTTAAACTACGTCCAAAAGCTTCGCTGTCTTTGGTTAAATCACCAGTTGGCGTAGCGGTAACCACGACTTCTTCAATTTCTTTTGGTACTGGGATTAGATTAAAATCATAAGATGAATTAAGCTCCTGCACAGAGAAATTTATATTCTCATAACCTTCGCGAACAATTCTTATTTTATCACCAATTTTAGCATTTATACTGTAAAAACCAACTGCAGTCGATGTTGTGCGTCGCTCGTCCGACAGATTAATGATTAAAGCACCAGCAACTGGATAATTATTGAGCTTAATAGTTCCGAAAATGTTTTGTGCTTTGTGAATTATAAAACTTAGTAATAAACAAAAAAGTAGAATTTTTTTCACGCAATATTTTTTGTTAAAATTAAATTTAAAACTAAAACTTAAGTGATATTTAACCGACATTAACACTTTTATATTTTTTTTATAAAATCAAATTTTTGCTACTTTTTTTCTGACGAATTATGTCTTAACTTTACACTCAATTAGCGCAAAAATTTCAAATTAATGTACTTAGTTTTCGATACCGAAACCACTGGTTTACCAAAGAACTTTAATGCCCCTTTATCAGACTCGGACAACTGGCCGCGTATGGTGCAGATTGCTTGGCAGTTGCATGATGAAGAAGGTAATCTTATTGAAAATCAAGACTATATTATAAAGCCAGAAGGTTATGATATTCCGTTTAATGCAACAAGAATTCACGGGATTTCTACCAAAATGGCGCAAGAAGAAGGTCGGGATTTGAAGGAAGTTTTAGAAGAATTCAAAGCGGTTTTAGAAAGGTCGAAAGTGGGTGCTGGACATAATGTGGAGTTCGATTACAATATTGTTGGCGCGGAGTTTTATCGTAAAGAAATCGAGGACAAATTGCAGGCGCTTCCAAAGGCTGATACAATGCATTTGGGAACCGATTTTTGTAAGTTAGGCGGTGGACGAAATGGTCGTTACAAATCACCAAAATTGGGTGAGTTGTACGAGAAATTATACGTTACAAGTTTCGATGAAGCGCATAATGCGGCGGCGGACGTTAATGCGACGGCGCAAGTCTTTTTCGAAATGATGAGAATCGGCATTATTCCTGCGGATTTACTTAAAATTTCTGAAGACCAACTTCGACTTTATCAAGAATTACATCCTAATCCAATTGCACCTTTCGACATTGTTATCCGTCGTCAGGTTGCTGGATTTAATAATAAAAACAAGAAAAAAGATTTTGGAAGTCTTGACGAGATCGACCTTGGCAAGTATTTCCATTTTAATAACCACAGTGTTTACTCGATATTGCAAGCGTCGTCAAGTATTAATGATTTGATTAAAAAAGCGGTGGATAACGATTTTCCAGCCGTTGGTATGGTAGATATCGGGAATATGATGGGCGCTTTCAAATTCGTTTCGGCGATGGAGGATGTTAATGGCGCTCGCGAAAAAGCTTATAAATCTTATCTTGAAAAGAAACAAGAGGCGGAAGAAAAAGGAGAAGAATTTAATGAAGCTGAACCTCCGAAAGAACCATTAATGCCAGTTTTGGGTTGTGAGTTTTTTATCTCTGACCGTTACGAGCAAAAACAATTTACTAAAGATGATCCTGATAAAAGAACACAAGTTGTGCTTTTAGCAAAGGATTTTGAAGGTTATAAAAATTTAGCAAAACTATCGAGTATTGGTTTTATTAAAGGTTTTTATTTTGGTGTTCCTAGAATTAGCCGCGAGTTGATTTCGCAACACAAAGAAGGTGTTATCGCATTAACTTCGGGCATTAATGGTGATATTCCTGATGCGATTCTTAACATCGGTGAGCAGAAAGGGGAGGAGCTTTTCAAATGGTGGAAAGAAGAATTTGGAGATGATTTTTATGTTCAGCTCCAGAACCACGAATTGCCCGAAGAAGAGCATCTTAACGAAGTTCTTTTACAATTGGCTGAAAAATACGAGGTTAAAATATTAGCTCAAAACGAAACCTATTACACTAACAAAGAAGATGCGAATATTCAAGATATTTTGATGTGTATCAAAGATGGCGAAAAGTTGTTAACACCTGTTGGTAAAGGTTTTGGAAAAAGAAAAGGTCTTAGTACACAAGAATATTACATCAAAAATAGCGATGATGTTAAGAAGGCATTTATGACTTATCCTGATGCTTTTGAAGCTTATGAAGATTTTTTAGCTAAGTTCAAACCTTATCGATTGAAGCGTGATGTTTTGCTTCCGAAGTTTGATATTCCTGAGCAGTTTATCCATCCTGAAGATGATGTAGATGGCGGCAAACGTGGTGAGATGGCGTATTTGACGCATTTAACTTATGAAGGTGCAAAAAAACGTTATGTAGAAACAGGCATCACCGACGAGATTAAAGAACGTCTCGATTTTGAATTGGATGTTATTGCAAATACGGGTTATCCAGGTTACTTTTTGATTGTACAAGATTTCTGTAACGAAGCCCGAAATATGGGTGTTTGGGTTGGTCCTGGTCGTGGTTCAGCAGCAGGTTCAGCAGTAGCTTATTGTATTGGAATCACTAATGTTGACCCGATTAAATATGATTTGCTTTTTGAGCGTTTCCTAAATCCAGAAAGGGTTTCGATGCCCGATATTGATATTGACTTTGATGATGAAGGTCGAGATAAAATTATCAAATGGGTTGTTGAAAAATATGGTAAAACGCAGGTTGCACAGATTATCACGTATTCCATTTTGGGAGGGAAGTCTGCGATTAAAGATGCTGGAAGAGTTTTGGATTTGCCAATTCCAGATACCAATAATATTGCAAAATTAATTCCGTCAATACCAGGGATGAACATTGCAAAAGCCCTTTCAAAATATGATAAACTGAAACCAGAAGAACAACTTTTGGTGGACGAGATGAAAATGGTTTTGGATGATCCTAATGATGATCGTTACCAAGTTTTAGCGAGTGCCAAAAAGATGGAAGGTTGCGTTCGTAACACGGGAATCCACGCTTGTGGGGTAATTATTACGCCAGAAGATGTTAGTAACCTTGTGCCAGTGACCATTGCCGCGAAAGACGCTGATATTTTGGTATCTCAGTTTGACAACTCCGTTGCGGAAAGTGCAGGACTTTTGAAGATGGACTTCTTAGGACTTCGAACCTTGACGATTATTAAAGATGCCCTTAAGTTGGTGAAACAACGTTATGATATCGATATCGATCCAGATTTGATTCCGTTGGATGATGCCAAAACTTATCAACTATTTAAGGAAGGTCGAACGATTGGGATTTTCCAATACGAAAGTCCAGGGATGCAAAAATATATGCGCGAGCTGAAACCTACAGTTTTTGCCGATCTTATCGCAATGAACGCCTTGTATCGTCCAGGTCCTATTAAATACATTCCAAACTTTATTAACCGTAAACACGGCATTGAGGAGATTGTTTATGATTTACCCGAAACCGAAGAATACTTAAAGGAAACCTACGGAATTACTGTTTACCAAGAACAGGTAATGTTGCTGTCACAGAAGTTGGCGAATTTTACTAAAGGTGAAGCTGATACTTTGAGAAAGGCGATGGGTAAAAAACAAATCGATGTTCTTAATAAGATGTATCCAAAATTTATCGAAGGTGGACGCAAGAATAATCTTGATGAAGGACGTTTGGAGAAAATATGGAATGACTGGAAAGCCTTTGCAGAATACGCTTTTAACAAATCGCACTCAACTTGTTATGCCTTTATCGCTTATCAAACTGCTTATCTTAAAGCCAATTATCCCGCTGAATATATGGCAAGTGTAATGAGTAATAACATTAACAATACCGAGCAAATCACGATGTTCATGGAAGATTGTAAGGCGATGGGTGTTGACGTTTTGGGACCAGATGTTAACGAATCGCAATACAAATTTGCGGTAAACGAAAAGGGGCAAATTCGTTTTGGTCTAGGTGCTATTAAAGGAATTGGAGAAGGGCCAAGTGAAGCTATTTGTGCCACGCGACAAGAAGGAAAATTCAAAAATATATATGACTTTTTCGAGCGTGTACCAGCGTCACAAATTAACAAAAGAGTGGCAGAAAGTTTGGTAATTGCAGGTGCTTTTGATGGTGTTGACAATTATCATCGTGGACAATATTTTGATATTGACCAAGCAGGAAAAACAAATCTTGAAAAGTTATTGCGTTATGGACAAAGCTTCCAAGAAAGTCAAAACGAAATGGAAAATTCCTTATTTGCGGATTTTGCAGATGAGGTTAAAATAAAACAACCAAAGCTTCTTCCTTGTGCGGAGTGGCCAAATATGCACACGCTGAATAAGGAAAAAGAAAGTATTGGATTCTATCTGTCGGCGCATCCTTTGGACGAATTCAAATATCAGTTTCAGTTTATCAAAGGTGTGTTGTCGAAAAAAGCAGTGTTGGAAAGTCAAAATGACGATGTTCCGCAAGAGAATCCAGCTTTGTTGGCTGCAGAAGATGACAAAGATGAGGTTGAAGAAATCGATTTTGAAATCGATGTTGAAGATCACGATGGCGAATCCGAATTGGTGGAAGCTTCAACTAAAAATGCCGAACCAAAAGGAAGTTTTAACTTCTTTAATCTGGATGAGTTGGATTATTTTAAAGACAATGTTTTTCCAAAACTAGCAAAGCCAGAACAAGACAAAAAAGATTGGCGCAACCGTGATAAAGAGACTGGTAAAGAATATTCAGTTGCTGGATTAATCACCGAATATCGTGTGCAGGAAGGTTTTAGAAGTGGTGAGAAGGTTGCGTTTGTCACGTTGGAAGATTACACCGGATCGTATTCTTTCCGTTTGGGCGACCGCGATTATATGAAGTTAAAAGAGAAGTTAGAAGTTCAACGTTTTGTTATTTTAAAGATAAAATTTGCGCAAGTTAAAGACGGTCGAGTTTTCGTCAATGTTAATGACGTTATCGAATTGAAGGAAGCTTTCGACAAGTTTGCAAAAAGTATGTCTGTGGTTGTGAGTCTCGACAGTCTTCGTCAGACTGATATAGACTTTTTCAAAAATTCGTTTTTGGGACACGATTATGGTGACCAAAAGTTAAGCTTCTGTGTCAAAAATCCCGAAGATAATAGCGTTATAGAATTGGTGTCTATGCAGCATCGCATCAAGATTAACGACGAATTGCTCAGCATTATCCACGATGTCAACAATTACGAAGTTTTCCTAAACTAAAGCATAAATCTCGGTTAAAAATATTTGGGCGTGCCCCTCGTATTTTGCCTTGACTAAAGCCTCATAGGTTCTTAGAAACCTATGAGGCTTTTTCTTTTCTCAAAATCCTCGGGTCGGGCTCTTTGTTGCAATCTTTGAGCTTGTCGCTCGGACGGCTCCGCTACGCTCCGCCGCCTCACTCCAAGCCAAAGGATTTCCACGTCGATCCCTCACGCGAGATTCCGCGCAGAAAGTCAATTACTAATCCAAATTTTAGGATGGGTGTTTTTTATCCAAATTCTGAATAAAAACTTTCGAAATTTTTAAAAGTATAGCTTTTGCCTTGAATTTTTGGTAAAATTTAAAAATTAAGCCATAAAATCAGCAGATTGTTTCACTTTGTATGTCCTGTTTTTGAGATATTTTCACTAATAATGTTTTAATTATATAGATTTAATATTATTGCTTTATTTTTATAAAATTGTTAATATCTTTATTTTAAGTTGTTGTAAGATTGTTTTTTGTGTTGTGTGGAGGTTTTTCAATTAATAAATATTTGGTTTTTGTTATTAAAATGATATTTTAGGGGCGATAACTTAATTTATATTTTATGAAGAAAATTTTACTTTCGAGTTTTCTAGCGCTAGGACTGGGAGCGAACGCGCAAACGTATTTCTCTGCCGATTTTAACAACTCAAATATTACTGACTGGACGCGTTATGATGCTGACGGCGACGGCAAAAATTGGGGTGATACATTTGTGATTAATGATAGTTCTGGTAATCCTGCGACACCTTATGGGTTAATTTCTAGATCTTGGCAAACAAATCCTTTAACACCAGATAACTGGGCTGTTACACCGGCGATTGACTTAACTAATGTAACAGGTACAGTAACCTTAAAGTGGACTGTTAGAGCAGCTGCAGAAAGTTGGGATAAAGAGCATTACTCAGTATATGCTGCGACCGATAAAACGATTGCCGCATTAAGTGCATCACCAGTTACGTTTTCTGAGACCTATGATGATCCTGCCAATCTAGGAACTCAATATACTCGAACATTGGATCTTAGTAGTTTAGCTGGTCAGGTTGTTTATGTTGCGTTTAGACACCATAATTCAACAGACATGGATTTTATCTTGATTGATGATGTTGTTGTTAAATCACCTGATACTGTGGCACCTAATTGTCCGACACTTACAGCGCCTGCTAATGCTAGTACTGGTGTTGCAGTTAATCCTACATTATCTTGGACGGCTGGAGTTGGTGCTTCTGCTGATAGTTATGATGTTTATATGGGTACTACGCCTAATCCGACTACTTTATATAAGAATGTTACGTCAACCTCGGTAGCTCTTACTGGTTTAACGCCATTAACGACTTATTATTGGAGAGTTGTTTCTAAGAATGCAATTGGAGAGGCTACAGCTTGTACAGAGTTTTCGTTTACCACGAAAGCACCAGTAATGCTAGATTGTGCACCTTTGGTTAGTCCAATTAATGAAGCTACAGATATCATTTACGGCACGACACCGATTAAGTGGACTAAGCCAGCTGGTACCATAACTGGTTATGATGTATATTTAGGAGCTAGTGCAAGTAGTTTACAACTTTTAGGTACTGCTACGGCAACTGCAACAAGTATTAATATTACTGGCACTACTGCTGACACAACTTATTATTGGAAGATTGTACCAAAGAATACTGATGGTTCTGCTGCTAATTGTGAAGTGAGATCATTTAAAACTATGGCATCTCTTAATCCATATTGTGGTGCTGTTGGAGGTTACACAGTGGAGCCTATTACATATGTGAACTTTAAATATAATACAGAAAACAGCTCAACAGCTGCAACAACAGCACAAGGACATGAGAATTTTGTATCGAAAGTATTCTTAGTAGAACAAGGTGCTACATCTACTATTAGTGTAAACTCAAATTCTACGGGTCTTAAGCATTATTATACTGTATTTGTAGATTGGAATCAAGATGGAGATTTTGATGATGCTGGAGAAAAATATTTTACAGCAGCTCCTTACTTTGCTAATCCAGGTAGTAATGGAATAGATGCATCTAAGATTGTCACGACAAATTTTGTTGTGCCTGCTAACGCTGCTTTAGGTAATACGCGTATGAGAATAAAGGCGGTATATGGTTCTGCTTCGGCGCCATCAGCTTCGGCTTTAGCTAACATGTCAAATGCTTGTGGTAATACAGGTGTGACTTATGGACAAGCGGAAGATTATACTATTAAAGTTGTACAGCCAGGTACTTTGGCTGTTAACGACATTAACAAAGCTAATCTGTCAGTATATCCTAATCCTTTCAAAGATGTTTTAAAGATTTCTGATGTTAAAGATGCAGTATCTGTAATTGTTTCTGATCTTTCAGGAAGAATGGTTGCAGAGCTTAAGCCGGCTGCAGAGCTTAACTTATCACATTTGAATAAAGGTGTTTATATTGTAAACGTTAAGTATTCTCATGGTGAAGTAAAATCTACTAAAGTTATTAAAGAATAATTTTATAAGACTTAAATGTTATGAGCTGACTTCCTTGGAAGTCGGCTTTTTTTGTTGATGATATTTGTCTTCTAGGTTTTAGAATCGAGATTTGTTTTCTTTATTTTGATCGTATTGGCGCTGTATTTGTTAGGATTTTCTTCATTTTTAAAGGCTTTGATGTGGGTTTGACCGTCTCTTAATTGTTACATGTATTGGCTTTATTTTTGGGGAAAATGTGTTGTCGATTTATAATGTCTTGTATCACATTTTATAATTGCTTTGTTGTGTGTATTTGTTGAAAAAATAGATCATAGAAGGGTAAATTCGGTTTGGATGATGTTTTTTTTGAATCACGAAATCTTCTTAAAGGTGTTTTTGGATATTAAGTTCTGAAAATGAGTGAGATATTTTTTGTATAATATTGTGTTTTTTAAGAATTATTTATCTGTTATATATTTTTGTTGTAGATTTTATATTATTTAATTTTTTTTTAATAAGTGTTAAAATGCGAGTATCATTGGTTTGTGTTGAATTTTTTAATATTTAATATGTTTTTTTATTAGTTAAATATTGTTTTTGTTGTGTAAAGTAATATTTTTGAAATGACAATTTAAATTAAATAATTATGAAAAAAATTTTACTTTCTAGCTTACTTGTTTTAGGACTTGGGGCAAATGCACAATGGATTCAGAATTTTGATAATAGCGCTACTTTACCTTCAGGATGGACTGTTATTAATGGTGGTGATGCTAATGGTTTTGTTATAGGAGCAGTTCCTGCAGGTGGAAATGTTACTGCTGCACAATCTGGAAGCAATGTTGCACGAATAACATATGGTTCTACTGCGCACGATGATTATTTGGTTACACCAGCTATTACGGTACAGGCAGGTGTTAATGATAGGATTAGTTATTATGTTGCAAGTTTTTCGTCTGCTTTTACAGAAAATTACAGCGTAATGCTGTCTAATACTACCGCAACAGCAGCAGCATTTACCACAACTTTGAAAGCGACATCCAAGGCGACTAGTGCATGGACAAAAGTGACTTTGGACTTAACACCTTACGTTGGACAGACGATATATGTTGGGTTTAGAGCTACGGATACTAATCAATGGTACTTGATGTTCGATACGATTGTTAATGATACTGCACCAACTACCGTTCCAAATTGTGTTACAGCAACAACACCAGCAGATGGTGCAACAGGATATTCTGTGCGACCTACTTTTACATGGCCTGATGCCGCTGGTGCGTCTGGTTATAAGGTATATTTAGGTACATCTAGTGGATCATATGACATATTGAACGGTGTTACGGCTACCTCTGGCGCTTCGTTAGGGAACAATCCACCATTAAATGCTAATACGCCTTATTATCTTAAAATTGTGCCTCTAAATGATGTTGGGTCTGCGACAGGTTGTACAGAGACTATGTTTACAACTGGGGCAAATCCTTATGCTCCTTATTGTGGACCATTTTTTTCTAATTCACCAACTGCTATAGCACCTATTAAATCTGTTGCTCTAAGTACTGTAAATAATGCTTCTGATGCATCAGCAACTAACATTGGATCTTTTGCGGTGAATGAAGATTTTACCAGTGTTATTATTCCTGTGGAAAATACTGTTACAGCATTGCCAATAACAGTTCGTGGTATGACAAATGGAGGTACTACAAATGGTTGGGCGATGTCTGTGTTTATAGATTGGAACAATGATGGTGATTTTGGAGATGCTGGAGAATCTTACTTTAATACAACGTCTACCATGATAAGATCGACCACACCTGATGCTAATGGAATAGTTACGTTGACAGGAAATATTGCGATTCCAAGTGGTACTTCGTTGGGTACTAAGAGAATGAGAGTCAAGTATAATTTTTCTGGAATAACTATAAATAGTCCTTTAACTACTGCTTGTGCTGATATGTCAAATGGTCAAGTTGAAGATTATACTATCAACTACAAGTCTCCTACAATGGCAGTTAATGATATCAACAAGTTAAATGTTTCAGTGTATCCTAATCCATTCAAAGATGTGTTGAAAATTTCTGATGTTAAAGATGCGACTTCTGTAATCGTTTCCGATATCTCAGGAAGAACGGTTGCAGAGCTTAAGCCAGCAACAGAGCTTAACTTATCACATTTGAATAAAGGTGTTTATATTGTTAACATTAAGTATTCTAATGGTGAAGTGAAAGCAACTAAAGTTATTAAAGAATAATTTTGTAAGACTTAAATATTATGAGCCGATTTCGAAAGAAGTCGGCTTTTTATTGTTTTATAAGGGTGTGTATCAAATACTTTTTTATTAAATATAATTATATATATGCCTATTATTTAAGAATAAAATAAAATATTGTTTGCTTGATTGAAATTAAATATATAGTTTTGTTGAACTGATAAATATTATATTAATATGAAAAAAATTCTATTTCCTTGCCTTTTGGCATTAGGTATTGGCGCAAATGCTCAATACAACTTCACAGGAACGTTCGAAGATGCAGCTGATGGTTATTATGGCCAATTCGGTGATGGTACTGTTACGGCTGCTGCAGCTTGTAATGGCGATTTTGGAGGTCAGTTGGCATTGTCTGCTGCTCGAACTAGTACTGGATGGATGGTACAGTTGGATGAGACTGGCCAAATAAGTAATGGAATGGGCGGCACTTTAAGCTTTAGCTATAAAAAGTCTGCAGGCCTAGTTGGTACAGCTCGTTTAGCATATTTTGTTCAAGATGTTGATAGTGGTTTATGGAATATCTCGTATATTGGTGATCCTATTGCCTTAGCAACAGATGCTATGACATCATGTACAACTGTTACTGCTACTATTCCATCAGGTGTTTTAGCACCAGATGGTATTAATGCAGTGGGAGTATGGGTACAAAGAACATCAGGTGCTGGTAATTTTTTTGTGGATGATATTAAAATTGTACAAGAGGTTGCGACAACAGTTCCAAGCTGTACTACTTTTGTTTCTCCTACATCTGGAGCAGTAATTCCTTCTGGAACAAATACATTAAAATGGACACCGACAGCCAACACTGCTTCTTATAAGGTTACAGTTGGTACTACGCCTGGAGGAGTGGATGTTTATAATCAAAATGTATCGGCTGCTGGTAATACGGTTAACGTATCATTGTTAGCAAACAAAACTTATTATGCGAAAGTAGTACCTGTTAATCCTATTGGAGAGGCTACAGGATGTCAAGAGATTACATTTACTACAAACTCTGGAGTTAATGTATGTGGACCACTTACAACTAATCAGCCTACTAATGTATTCCCGATTTCTTCCGTTACATTTGCTGGGGTTACGAAAACTTCATCACCAACTGCTGGAGCGGTAACGCCTTATGAAGACTTTAGAAGTACGATTATTCCAGTTCCTGCTGGTACAACTTCATTACCAATTACAGTACAAGGAGCAACAAATGGTAATCCTGGTAATGGCTGGGCTACAACTGTGTTTATTGACTGGAATAACGATGGTGACTTCACTGATGCAGGTGAGTCTTACTTCAATACAATAGCTACGAAAGTACATAAGTTTAACGTTGCAGATAATCCAATGATTTTAACAGGTAATATTACAGTACCTCCAGGAACTTCAGCAGGTTATAAAACAATGAGAGTAAAGTATAACTTTATGTCTGGATCTTCTACTTCTATGCATCCAGCATTAGTTAGTGCTTGTAGTGAGATGGGTAATGGACAAGCTGAGGATTATATGATTGCTTTCGGGGAATTAGCTGTTAATGATGTTAACAAGTCTAAAGTATCTGTTTATCCTAATCCATTCAAAGATGTATTGAAAATTTCTGATGTTAAGAATGTAAATTCTGTTACTGTTACAGATCTTTCAGGTAGAACTGTTAAAACATTAGCTGCAGCAGAAGAATTACAGTTAGGAGATCTTAAAAAAGGTGTTTATGTTGTAACTATCAAAATGAATGACGGTACAACAACTTCTAATAAGGTAATTAAAGACTAATTTAATTGGTTCTTAAATACTACAATCCGACTTCTTTCGAAGTCGGATTTTTTTGTTGAATTATATTATGATTTTAATTTTTGAATTATTTTGGTTTCTAAAACTAACTCTAATATGACTAACAGAATTAATGCTTTATAGTTATTTTAAGTAATTTGATTTGTGATACATGCTATTAAGTTAAAGATTTGTTTAAATAATTTGCTTAATTGTAAGTCTCCCCAAACGTTGGACAGAATTATACCCTCATTTTGTATTGTAAA
>NZ_DAMBQF010000025.1:0-38681 GCF_032062245.1 Soonwooa sp. | reverse complement strand
GGCTCAAAATTTTTCAGAATAACTTTTCAACTTACACAGTTAGTGAGATACTACCATGAAAAACTTTATTCACTAAAACACAACGAAAAAGATGAGTTTTTAAAGAAACTCGAAGAGCAACTGGAGTTTTATTCAAAAGACGAATTTAAGTTTTCGGTTTGAGAAATAAACCATCTTAAAATTTCCCGATGCATTATAAATTATGTTTCAGCATATGGCCGTTTTCCGACCAGAACGCACATTGCAACAATGACAGATTTATCCAGACCGACAATTAACAAACATTTGGAAACTCTTCAATCTTCCAAGCATTATAAACAATACACCGCACAATTTGAAATGATGCCAGACCGTGTTATTGTTGCAATGACCAAAAGCGCACTTGAGGGAAATGTAAGCGCACAACGTTTATTTCTGGAATATATGACTGGAAACATAGGAAAGAATGCCAGAACACAAAACAATTACATACAGCTTAACGGAGTTATTTTTAGGGATGAAAAATTAAAAATACTTTCTCCCGAACAGCTCAAAGAAATTGAGAGTATTTTAACAACTGTTGAAGTAAGTCCAATTGAGAACTTGTAAAAACTTGACATTTGAAAACCTTACAAAACCTTAGATTTACCTTTCAATTATTTGAGAGGTATTTTTATTGTCTCCGAAGCTATAAAGAATTACGAACATTGTATGTAAAGAGATAACCAAAAAAAAATTTCGTTCGTTGAATTAACGGAGTCGGTTTTGACTTGGTTAAAATTAGAAAAGACCAGCCGAAACGCTGGTTTTATAATTTGAACAATTCTAAATTAATGGTTTTTGATGCTATTTTAAGAATGGTTGGGAAATAATTGGGAAAGACAGTAATAAAAAAACCGCAACGTGCAATATTTCAGCGTGTTACGGTTTTAAAAAGTGGTTTCTCCAGGAATCGAACCAGGGACACATGGATTTTCAATCCATTGCTCTACCAACTGAGCTAAGAAACCTTTTTTACTAAGAGCAACTGTTTCGTTGTTTTTAGTGGTGCAAAGGTATAATGTTTTACTATACGGCGCAAGTCTTTTTTAAACTTTTTTTACTAAAAACACCGACATCACTGATTATCAGGCGATTTTTTTTCAGTTTCACTTTTTAGAAAAGCACTCATTTCTTCCAAAACTGGTCGAATAGTATCTTCTGGAAGTTCACTAATTCTAATATACATCAAACCATCTATCGCATCATTAAAGTTAGGATCCACATTAAAAGCGATAACTTTTGCATTCTGCTTGATATATTTTTTAATTAAAACAGGCAAACGAAGCTCAGGCTCTAGATCATCAATAATTTTATCCAACTTATTAAGGTCAGAATCCATATCTTCAAAAAACAAAGCCTTATCACGCTCTCTAAGGATTACTTTATAATCATTTTTAGGATGAACATATTGCGCTACTGCAGAGTCGAAATAATGCGAACGCATAAACTCAATCATCAAAGATTTCGAAAACTCCGAAAACTTATTACTGATACTTACGCCACCCATCAAAAATTTATGCTCAGGATTTCTCAAACATACATGTACAATTCCTCTCCAAAGCAAGAACAACGGAAACGGTTTTTGCTGATATTCCGAAGAGATATAGGCGCGTCCCATTTCGATAACTTTACGGAAG
Source organism: Soonwooa sp. (assembly GCF_032062245.1). Classification (NCBI taxonomy): domain Bacteria; kingdom Pseudomonadati; phylum Bacteroidota; class Flavobacteriia; order Flavobacteriales; family Weeksellaceae; genus Soonwooa; species Soonwooa sp. The sequence continues at coordinate 37,023 of NZ_DAMBQF010000025.1, read as the reverse complement.
AAAGGCTGCAACTCTTGATCATACTCAAATAAAGAACTTGTGTAGAAGCCATCTATACCGTACTTCTTCATCACTTCAACGCCCAAAGCCATACGATATGCGCCTACTAATTTTTTGTTGGCATTATCCCATAAAAATAGATGGTGATAATGCTTATCATATTCGTCTAAGTCAAAAGGAAGGTTCGTCCCCTCTCCTATTTTTCGGAAAGTCAACTCACGCTGACGTCCAATCTCACGCATGATGTTGGGGATTTCCTCATATTTTGTAAAAAACATATCGTAATCGCTATACGAAAACAAATGTTTTTTATCATCTTTTTTTAATAATTCTATTTCAGCTAAAATATCTTCCTCAGGCGTTTCGTCAATAATATTCTGAACAATATTTTGCTGCTTCGTCAACGGAAGTTTAATCGACAAATTTGGGATCATCAAAGTCTCCGCAATGCTTTTTCTTTTGTCATAATAAGACTTCAGCATGTAGACTTTCTTTTTTAAGAAATCACCTAATTCTTCGATGTTTTCTTCCTCGTCCATTTGCTTTACAGAAATAGGTTTCCCAATTCTTATTCTAATTGGATTGTCCCTTTTCTTCATCATTTCTGATGGCAATAACATCGTTTGCAAATCTGGATGAAGCTTCGCCAAATTATAAAACATTCGACTATTACGAGCATGGAAATACATTGGCACAACGGGGACTTTCGCTTTTTTAATCAGTTTTAAAGCTGGTGTTTCCCATGCTTTGTCCATCACTTCGTTATACTCATTATTTTTATTAGAAACTTCTCCCGCTGGAAAAATCCCGATACAACCACCTTCTTGCAAATGCTTTAGCGTCTCGCGCATACCAGAACTGCTGCTGTAAGCTTCTTTGCGACCTTCGAAAGGATTAACTGCAATAACATAAGGCGCCATCGGTTTTATCTTTTCTAAAAGAAAATTGCCCATCACTTTAAAATCAGGGCGAACGCTTGACAAAATTTTACACATCAATACGCCATCTATCGCGCCAAGAGGATGATTAGAAACCAAAATGAATGGTCCTGTTTTCGGAATTTTTGCTAAATCTTCTTCGAAGACTACATATTTTAAGTCAAGTTCTTTCACAAATCCATTGAAAAAATCTTCGCCTTCTTTGTCTTTTAATTTATCGTAAAGCGCATTAACTTCATTAATCTTGGTTATACGAAGTACAAAAGAAGCGATTGGATTCTTTAAAAATCCGAATTTGTTAAGACCTGCTGCCTTTATTAAATCTTCTTTAGAAATTAAACTCATGTTATTGAATTACCATTTGTAAAGTATTCTTGGATAACTGTTCCAATAGCACTTTTTTATCTTTATAAAACTTATCTAGTTCGTCAATTTTAGCATTTCTCACGGTAAACAAAGACACATCTTTTAATAAATTTGTACTAAAACCGTTTTGCAAATCTTGTACAAACTCATCAATGTGACCGAATTTATCCTCCAAACATAACTCTAACGAAATCGCAGAATTTTGCATCAACGATACTTTGATATTATATTTTAAAAGTAGCGAAAAAATTTCTTTCATGTGGTTTTCTGCAATAAAAGAAAAATCTCGTGTATTTACCGTTAAATAATATTGTTCTTTTTTAAGAATATACGACTCCAAATATTGATTGTCACTCGCATTTCCAACTTTAGTACCTGCTTTTGATGGATCAATAAATGATTTTACAAAAAACGGAATATTCTTCTGCTTAAGCGGTTGCAACGTCTTCGGGTGAATAACCGACGCACCGTAATAAGCCATTTCAATGGCTTCTTCGTATGAAATGCTATCCAACAATTCTACATTTTCAAAAATACGTGGATCTCCCGTCATAACACCCGGAACGTCCTTCCAAATCGTCATTTCAGAAGCATCAAATCCAAAAGCAAAAATCGCCGCCGTATAATCGGAACCTTCACGTCCCAAAGTCACCGTAAAATTATGCTCGTCCGAAGCGATAAAACCTTGCGTAATGTAGTTTTTTTCTTTGCTAAGTTTTTGGATATTTTCTTCGGTTTCTTTCCAGTTAACAACACCTTCGCGATAAGTGTTATCCGTTTTGATGTAGTCGCGCGCGTCAAGCCAATTATTTTCAAACTGAGATTCGTTCAAAAATTCGCTAACGATTTTGGAAGAAATCATCTCACCACAACTTACAACTTGGTCATACACGAAGTTATAATTCGGAGATTTATTACGTCTCAAAAATGAATCGATATCGTCAAAAAACAAATTAATTTCTGCAAATACAGGATGTTTTTCTTGGAAAAGTCCTTTTGCAATATCGATATGGAACTGTTTAATATTTTCAATTTCTTGTTGATAGTCGACCTTCGCGAAGTAATTTGCTACCACTTTTTCTAAAGCATTAGTCGTTTTACCCATCGCCGAAACTACCATTAGACAGCTTTTAAAACCTTGATTCTCTAATACCAAGGCTACATTTTTCACACTTTCCGCATCTTTAACAGACGCACCACCGAATTTGAATACTTTCACTTTACTTAGTTTGCCCTTTATTTTATTACAATCTCCAAAATTATTAATAATGACTGATTTACGAAATAGACTTGTTAACAAATATTAAGATTAAGACAAAAATCAAGTTTAACAACTTCTTCTTTTAAAACTGAAGTCTAATCCTCAATTATGGTTAAGATTGTAAACACAAAAAATAATCAATAAAATTTACAATGCTAAAAAACAATTTAATTTCCGAAATTATCTTTAATAAAATTAAATTTTCATTAAAATAAAAACAATAAAATCCATATTTTTACTTAACTTTCTAAGACTTTAGATTTATCAAAAAAAATCTATTAAATTTGGTCAATTTTCTAATAAAAATTAAAATGAGTAAAGAACCTTTACAAACCCTAGGCGAATTTATTATCGAGAAACAGGACGATTTTAGATATTCTTCTGGAGAATTATCTCGATTATTAAGTTGTATTCGTATGGCTTCCAAATTGGTAAACCGAGAAGTTAACAAAGCTGGTATCGCCGATATTATCGGGATTGCAGGCAACGAAAACATACAAGGTGAACAACAACAAAAGTTGGACGTTTTGGCTAACGAAATTTTTATCACAGCACTTTCTCAAAGAGAAGTAGTTTGTGGAATCGCGTCAGAAGAGAATGATGACTTCATCGAAATCTCTTGCAAAGGCAACGCACACCTTAGTAAATATGTTGTATTAATCGATCCTTTGGATGGTTCTTCTAACATCGACGTTAACGTTTCTGTTGGGACAATTTTCTCTATTTATAGAAGAATTACAAATCCTGGAGATCCAGTAGAGCTAAAAGACTTTTTACAAAAAGGTTCTAAACAAATTGCTGCAGGTTACGTCGTTTACGGTTCGTCGACGATGATTGTTTATACAACTGGTAACGGTGTTAACGGTTTCACGCTAGATCCAGCAATCGGAACGTATTATCTTTCTCATAAAGATGTTAAAATCCCAACTAGCGGAAAAATCTATTCGATTAACGAAGGTAACTACGCGAAGTTCCCACAAGGTGTTAAAGATTACATCAAATATTGTCAAGAAGAGGACGGCGACAGACCTTACACTTCGCGTTACATCGGATCTTTGGTATCGGATTTCCATAGAAATATGTTGAAAGGTGGTATCTACATTTACCCTTCTACATCGCAATCTCCAAAAGGAAAACTTCGTCTACTATACGAATGTAATCCAATGGCGATGTTGGCAGAACAAGCTGGTGGTAAGGCAAGCGACGGTTTCAAAAGAATCTTGGACATCGAGCCTACAGAACTTCACCAACGCGTACCATTCTTTGCAGGTAGTGCAGCAATGGTGACTAAAGCTGAGGAATTCATGTCAAAAGCAGTTGATAAACATTAAAAATTATTTTGAAAACAGCACGTTTCGAAAAATATACATTAAACTTCAAACGCCCGAGTGGAACATCTCGCGGCGTTTTGAATGTTAAAGAGACCTACTTCATCCATATTGAAGAAGATGGCAAAACAGGAGTTGGCGAAGCTAACCTTTTTAAAGGTTTAAGCTTTGACGACGATGACGAATATGAAGATGCATTAACTTGGGCTTGCCAAAATGTAAATCTTGGACTCGACCATCTTCGCGAAGAAATGGTCAATCATCCATCGATTATTTTTGGTCTCGAACAAGCATTTCTAAATCTTGAACATGGCGAAAACATTTATTTCCCGAGTGATTTTACAGAAGCAAAAGATTCAATCCGAATTAATGGGCTGATTTGGATGGGCGATGTTAATTATATGAAACAGCAAATCGAGGAAAAGCTTGCTCAAAATTTTCATTGTATTAAACTAAAAATCGGTGTCGATTGGGAGAACGAAAAACAAGTGATTGCCGAGCTTCGTAAAAAATTTCCGAAAGAAGTTTTAGAACTTCGCGTAGATGCGAATGGCGCTTTTTCTTCTGAGAAAGCAAAAACTGTTTTGGAAGAATTAGCAATTCTTGACATCCATTCTATCGAGCAACCCATCGAAGCTGGCAACTGGAAAGAAATGGCAAAACTTTGTGCCGAAACGCCAACGCCTATTGCGCTTGATGAAGAATTAATTGGGATTCTCAATTACGATTCCAAAGTTGATTTACTAAAAGAAATAAAACCGCAATTCATTATTTTAAAACCAACTTTAATTGGTGGTTTCTCTGGCAGTGACGAGTGGATAAAACTTGCAGAAAATCAAAATATCGGTTGGTGGATTACTTCAGCTTTAGAAAGTAATATCGGACTAAATGCGATTGCGCAATACACTTACCCAAAACAAAATCCGATGCCACAAGGTTTGGGAACTGGTGGACTTTTCACCAACAATACGCCCTCACATTTAGATCTAAAAGGCGAACAACTTTGGTTTAAAAACTAAGATTTTTTTAGTTAAAACAAACTTTAAAATTGTTGATACAAATAACGATTCGGGAAAGTGAGTTTTTCGCTTTTCCGATTTCCGTTAATGATGATGTGGATGATGTTGAGTTGATCTTCAAACAAGTTATACAACATACTTACCGAAGTTTCCACTTTTTGAGGTTGATTAACAACTTCGGATTCTAAATAAACATTAACACTTTCACTATCTTCTTCAAATCCTAAATAATTGATTTTTACGAACTGACTATTGACTTTCAGTTTCATATAGTCGTTGCAATAATTCTTGAAAGCTTCATTAATCGCATCGTGACTTTTCGCATCCTGGAATTTCAAAGATTTTGGATATTTTTTATTGAGCGCATTTTCCATATCATCTAAAAAGAATTTTCCAGAAATCTGAAAAGTTTTAGTCTTTTGATTATAATTAAACTCCACCGAGCCAACATGATAAGGATGCAGATTTTCTTTAAACGAAGAAAACGCTACACAAACAACAATTAATAATAAAAAAAATCTTTTCAAAAGCCTTTATTTAAAAGTGATTAAACCAATTTTTAGATTGTAAAAACTTTTCAAAGTTAATTAAAAATTGTATTATCGCATTTGTTAAAAAATAAAGAATGTCAGACTTTCTATTTTATCTCAATCTCGGCTGGGAGCACATTATTTCGCTAGATGCGCTCGACCATCAACTCTTCGTTTTGGCATTGGTTGCCGTCTATTCTTACAACGACTGGAAAAAAATTTTAGTCTTGGTAACGGCATTCACCATTGGACATTCGGTGACTTTGGCGCTAAGTGTTTTTAATCTTTTAAAAGTACCGTCTAATTGGGTTGAATTTTTAATTCCGTTGACCATCGCAATTACAGCTTTGGACAATATCTTGATGCGCAACAACCAAAAAAACCTCATGAAAATGAATTATTATTTGGCTTTATTTTTTGGATTAATTCATGGGATGGGATTTGCAAACACAGCGCGAATGATGCTGGCAAAAGAGCAAAGTATTTTTGTGCCGCTTTTAGGTTTCAATATTGGTTTAGAACTTGGGCAGATTGTCGTTGTTTTTGCAATTTTAATCATTCTTTTTATATTATTAAACGTTTTTAAAGTCAATAAAAAAGACTGGATTATGTTTGTTTCATCAGGGGTTTTTGCATTGGCGTCACAAATGACTTTGGAAAGAATTCCTTTTTAATACTGATAAAACACTAAGTTTTACTTAACTTCGTTTAATTAATTTCAAAAATAATCTTCTTTAGAAAGATGAAAATCAAAATATCAGCATTAGCACTAAGCTTGTCCGTTACGTTATTTGCACAGAATATTCAAAATAATCCTGGCAGTAACCACGGAAATAAATTTGAACAACTTGGTACAATTCTTCCAACGCCCAATTATTACAGGGCAGCTTCTGGAGCACCTGGGCAAGGTTATTGGCAAAACCAAGCAGACTACGACATTAGCGCTTATTTAGATGAAGAAAATAGAAATCTTCGTGGTTCTCAGACGGTGACTTATACTAACAATTCGCCTGATAACCTAGATTATATTTGGTTGCAATTGGATGAAAACCAACAATCTACAGTTAAAAATGCGAACTATCAATTTTCATCAACAATTCCTAAGACCACGACGACGGAAAAATTAAACGTTAGTAATCTTCCTGAAAAAGACAATCATTACGGTGTTAATTTGACCAAAGTAACCGATGCGGCTGGTAAAAACCTCAACTATGTGGTTAACAAAACCATGATGAGAATTGACCTTCCGAAGGTTTTAAAAAAAGGTGAAAAATTCACTTTTAAAATAGATTGGAATTACAATATCCCTAACCGAATCGCAATGGGCGGTCGTGGCGGTTACGAATTTTTCCCAGAAGATGGCAATGACCTTTACACCATCACGCAATGGTTTCCGAGACTTTGCGTGTACAGTGATCATCAAGGTTGGCAGAATCATCAATTCACAGGGCGAGGCGAATTTGCTTTGGTTTTCGGAAATTATAAAGTAAACATCAATGTTCCTGCAGATCATATTGTGGGCGCAACTGGTGAAGGAAAAAACTTTGATAAAGTCTTAACTTCTACTCAATATTCAAGATATCAACAAGCAAAAACAGCTAAAGAGCCAATCGAAATTGTAACGCTTGATGAAGCAAAAAAAGCCGAAAAATCAAAATCTAAAGAGCGTAAAACTTGGATTTTTGAAGCCAAAGATGTGCGTGATTTTGCTTGGACTTCTTCTCGAAAATTTGTTTGGGATGGGATGAATGTCAACATTCCTGAAAACAACAATAACGTCATGGCGATGAGTCTTTACGGCAAAGAAGCTTACGGACTTTACAGAAAATATTCGACGAAAGCGGTAGCGCATACCATTAAAACTTATTCGGAATTCACCATTCCTTATCCATATCCAGTGGCACAATCTGTAGAAGCCGCGAACGGTATGGAATATCCGATGATTTGTTTTAATTATGGACGAACAGAAAAGGACGGAACCTATTCTGAAGCCACAAAAAATGGAATGATCGGCGTTATTATCCATGAAGTTGGACACAATTTTTTCCCGATGATTATCAACTCCGACGAGAGACAATGGAGTTGGATGGATGAAGGTCTTAATACTTTTGTTCAGTTCTTAACAGAAAGTAAGTGGGATAACAAATTCCCTTCCAGACGTGGTCCAGCGGACAAAATCGTTGATTATATGAAGTTGCCCAAAGATCAGTTGGAGCCTATCATGAGCAACTCAGAAAACATTGCGCAGTTTGGGCCAAATGCTTACGCAAAACCTGCTACTGGGCTTAACATTTTGCGCGAGACAATTATGGGGCGCGACTTGTTTGATCAAGCTTTTAAAACTTATGCTAAACGTTGGGCGTTCCGTCATCCAGAGCCAGCGGATTTTTTCAGAACAATGGAAGACGCAAGTGGCGAAGATTTGGACTGGTTTTGGAGAGGTTGGTTTTTCGGGACAGATCCAGTCGATATTGCTTTAAGCAAAGTAACTGTTGCTAAACCTCAACTCGATGCACAACCAAAAAGTAAAGAAATCACTTATAAAATTGATCCGCCAGCAGAAGATGATTTTAATGATATTTCAAAAACGAGAGAGCGTGACGCCAAAACAAAATTTGCTGTAGATCAAGATAAAGATTTACAGGATTTCTACTATCGTTACGCAAGAGGACAAGAAAAACTTGATCAAAATAAAAACTACGCCACTAACGAATCCGACTTCGAAGCTCTTTCTAAAGAAGATAAAAACCGATTAAAAAATCTGACTGCTTACCAACTAGATTTCGAAAATAAAGGCGGATTAGTTATGCCTATTATCTTGGAATTCACTTTTGAAGATGGCAGCAAATTGACTGATAATATCCCAGCGCAGATCTGGCGACATAACGAACAAAAAGTTTCTAAAACTTATTATTTTGATAAAGTTTTAAAATCGGTACAACTCGATCCTCTTAAACAGACCGCAGATATTGACACTTCCAATAACTTTTGGTCAGCTAGTGGTTCGTCATCAAATCTCGATAACAAATTTGAAGTTTTCAAACAAAAACAAGCTGCGATACGAGGCGCTTCTAACGGAAGACTTAACCCTATGCAAGCAGCAGGAAAGAAAAATTAAAACTTACTTAACTACAAACCAATCGATTTTCGGTTGGTTTTTTTATATTTAAAATGAAAAAACAAACATTAAGATTAAACACGACCAAGTCGAACTTTATTACAACATTAGTTTATATTTAGGATTTATCGTAGGACTCGCAATATTTATCGGTTGGGCAATTTTCATTTGGAAAAGACTTATGAAAAGTGCAAACAAAGATAAAGTCATTTCGTCAACAATTATTGGGATGAAAACTTTATTTTTCACCTTTCCAGGACTTATCGGTTTTATCGCATGTTTTATTCCTCTTTTCTATTTTGGAAATATTCTGAAACAAGAAGAATATTGCAAACAAATTATTCGAGTTAATGTTGGCGTCACGAAAGACGATCCAATCTTCCAAGAACGTTGCGGCTGTTCGGACATCGACGAACTTTTTATAAATGCTAAAAAAACAGAATAATGAAAACCTATAATTTTCGACAAAATCCAGGTGCAAAAGCCATCATCTTTGCAATTGTTTATTTTGCTGTCGTATTTTCCATTAGCTATTTTGTTTTTGGAAGCATTGATGGGATGGCGGATAAAGTCAATAATTTAGGAGCCAAAGCGGCTGGACTTTTAGTCGGTATCCTAATTTTAGGACCATTTATAATTCTGCTAACATTTGTTTCTCCTAAATTAAAAGTTGAACTCGGTCAAGATTTCCTTTCTATTAAAACTGGGAAAAAATAACAAAACATTTCCTTTTCAGAAATTGGATCAGTGATTATAAATGATAAAAAACTAAACACCTTGAAGATTTTTGATAGAAATGGAAATTTAATTTAGAGTTTTTCTTCACAAAATAATCCAGATGCACTTCTGGAGATTGCTGCCAATATTTCGAAATTCGTATTTAATAAAGAAAAAACTGTTTTACAATTCTTTGGAAACAAATTTGATCGTATAACATACATGCGAGCATAAAAACAAAGCCTTATCTTTAAATATTCTTAAAATCAGTCAACTTCGGTTGATTTTTTTCTTTAAAGCATTAATAAAAATATGTTTTGCATTATATTTGCAACCTGAAAAATATGAGCTTTAAAGAACTTTTAAAAGAAAAAATTTTAAGCTATGGAACTTACTTCGATGACGATGTTTTAGAAGCTGGTTTACAAAAGTTTAAAACGATAAAATTAAATGCAGGCGATCACCTTATTAATTCTGGAGATGTTATGTCGGAACTTTTCATAGCAGAAAAGTCGATTTCGCGCGCTTATCGAATCTCAGAAAATGGTGAAGAGCAGACACTTTGGATAGAGCCCGAAATGAGTTTCTTAACCGATATGGAAAGCTTTCGTCGTGGAACAACTAATCAAATGAATGTTCAACTTTATGAAGATTCTGACGTTATGTACATCGAGCGCGAAGATTTGGTCGAACTCTACGCAGAATACCACCAATGGTCACTTTTCGGAATTTCTCTTGCTGAGGAATATCTTATTTATGTTTTTAAAATCACAAATATGATGTTTGCGAATGATGCAACATCTAACTATCAGCTCATTGCGCAATATTATCCACGATTTTTGGATATTGTCCCACTAAAACATATTGCATCGCGCCTTAATGTTACACCGATTACTATTTCACGAATTAGAAATGATAAACAGAAGAAAAAATAAATTAACTTAACATCTGTTAAGTTTAAAAAAAAACTGTCACTTATCTTGGCTTAAACGCTAAAAATAATCATGGGAATTCGCTGATATCAACCACAACTGATGCAAAGGATTTCTATCTTTTTAATTCTTTTTTGTTCTTTTTTGTCATTTGCTCTTTCGGGGCAAACGATTTGATATGATTACCAACCGGTTTCGGAACCCAAAACGGAAGTTCTTGGGCCAATGCACGTTCATTACAAAATGCAATTGCTAATTTGAATTCTGGCCAAACCGAACTTAGATTACGCCAAGGAAATTATCTTATAAATTCAACTCTAAGAATTGATTGGGGGAGAAAAGTTCGTCTTGTTGGTGGTTACAGCGGTGTAGGAACAAACCGAGATTACACTTTATATCCAACAAATCTTAATGGGCAAAAGAAAACTCAAATCATGTATATTCAAGAAGATGATTGTAGTATTGATGTGTTAATTTCATTGATGGATTTGTTACAGGCACTAATGAAGGCGGAGCGGGACTTGTATTAAGAACGAATATTAGCCAGATTCGGAATTCAACCTTTAGAAACAATATTTCGGAAGGTGGTCGTGGCGCAGGTGCACTTTATCTCATGCATGGTTTCAACGGCGCAGTTCTTATTGATAATTGTACTTTCGAGAATAATAAGAGTAACTACAAAGTTTATACAATGGGTGACAAAGGCGGTGGTGCAATCCACAATTGGTCGGATAATGTCACCATAAAAAATTCTGTATTCCGAAATAATTATGCAGAAAATGAAGGTGACGCCATTTATAGTTGGGGAGAAAATTTTCACCTAGAAAATACTCGGTTTGAAAATAATATTACCGAAACGAAGGGCGGTGGTATTTATATTAATTATTATGATGTTAAATTAAAAAACGCTCTGTTTATTGGCAATAAAGCATATGAAGGTGGCGGAATTTTTATTTTTGGAACATCACTTTCGGTTGAAAACTCGCAATTCAATAACAATGAAGCCCAAGAAGAAGGTGCGCTTAATAGCAGTTTTGGGAAGTGGGATTTCCTGAATACCGTTTTTAGAAATAATAAAGCAAGCGAAAAAGGAGGAGCAATATACAATCATCGATTTTCGGAAATTTCCACGATTAATAAATCTGAATTTTATGATAATGCTGCAAAACAAGGTGGTGCCATTTATAATTTTAGCGATGAAGGATTAAAAATTTCGAACGCGCTTTTCTACAAAAATGTAGCAAGTGACAAAGGTGGTGCGATATATAATTATCGAAATATCGACGTTGCCAATACAAATACTACTTTTATAATTCCCCGTTTCCCAAATACGCCATCAAATCCCGGAACATCAATTTACAACGGAAAAAGAAACAACTTTCGAAGAGCATAAAAGCCCAAATGTTTTCACATCAAATAATGATGGCAATAATGATGTCGCTGATTTTTAATTCCTTCTAGATAAAAAAATGCGACGCTTCAGATTATCGATCGTTATGGGACCCTGCATTTTGAAGGCAACCAAAACAACCAATTCATTTGGAATGGCACTCACAATGGTTTAAAATCAAAAACAGGAACTTATTGGTATATTATCATTTGGACAAATTCGGAGAAAAAAATTGTGACACTAAAAGATTGGATTTTACTAAAATCAAATTAAAAACTGACAAATTTTCACATTTTTAATTTTAATCTGACAATTATAACTTATAACATATAACTTATAACTCCATAACTATAAGTGGCATATTCTTGGAGAACAACAGGGTAGATAAAAATTAAAAAATAAATACAATTATGTCAGTAAACTTCACACCATTAGCAGACAGAGTGCTTATCGAGCCAATTGCTGCAGAAACTAAAACTGCTTCAGGTATTATTATCCCAGACACAGCAAAAGAAAAACCTCAAGAAGGAACTGTTGTAGCTGTGGGCGCTGGTAAAAAGGACGAACCAATGACCGTAAAAGTTGGTGACAAAGTTCTTTACGGAAAGTATTCAGGATCTGAATTAAAACTAGACGGAAAAGATTTCTTAATCGTAAGAGAAGCTGATTTATTAGGAATTCTTGGATAGGATTTCAGATAAAAGACATCAGATTTCAGATTTATCATTCTTAAAAATCAAAATTAAAATATCGTTAAATGTCTAACTTCTAACATCTAATATCTAAATAAAAAATGGCAAAAGAAATAAAATTTGATATCGAATCAAGAGACGCCCTAAAAAGAGGTGTTGATGCATTAGCAAATGCAGTAAAAGTAACTTTAGGACCAAAAGGTAGAAACGTAGTAATCGAAAAATCTTTCGGTGCTCCTCACGTAACTAAAGACGGGGTTTCTGTAGCTAAAGAAATCGAACTTGAAGACAGAGTAGAAAATATGGGTGCTCAAATGGTAAAAGAAGTTGCTTCTAAAACCAATGACATCGCTGGTGACGGTACAACTACCGCTACAGTTTTGGCTCAGGCTATCGTAAGAGAAGGTCTTAAAAACGTTGCAGCTGGTGCTAACCCAATGGATCTTAAAAGAGGTATCGACAAAGCAGTTACTGCAGTTGTTACTAATCTAAAATCTCAATCTCAAGAGGTTGGAGATTCTTCAGAAAAAATCAAACAAGTTGCTTCTATTTCGGCTAATAACGATGACACAATCGGTTCTTTAATCGCTGAAGCTTTCGGGAAAGTTGGTAAAGAAGGTGTTATCACTGTAGAAGAAGCAAAAGGTACAGATACAACAGTTGACGTTGTAGAAGGTATGCAATTCGACAGAGGATACCAATCGCCTTACTTCGTGACAAATCCAGAAAAAATGCTAGCTGAGCTAGAAAATCCATACATCCTTTTGGTAGAGAAAAAAATCTCTTCTATGAAGGAATTACTTCCAGTTCTTGAGCCAATTGCACAAGGTGGTAAATCTCTATTAATCATTTCTGAAGAAGTTGAAGGTGAGGCTTTAGCAACTTTGGTAGTTAACAAATTAAGAGGTTCTCTTAAGATTGCTGCTGTTAAAGCGCCAGGATTTGGTGACAGAAGAAAAGCAATGTTAGAAGACATCGCAATTTTAACTGGTGGTACAGTTATTTCTGAAGAGCAAGGTTTCACAATGGACAATGTAACTTTAGAAATGTTAGGTACTGCAGAAAAAGTACAAATCGACAAAGACAACACAACAATCGTTAACGGTGGTGGTGACGAAGCAAAAATTAAAGGTAGAGTTGCTCAAATCAAAGCTCAGATGGAAACAACAACTTCTGACTATGACAGAGAAAAACTTCAAGAGCGTCTAGCTAAATTGGCTGGCGGTGTTGCAGTTCTTTACGTTGGTGCAGCTTCGGAAGTAGAAATGAAAGAGAAAAAAGACAGAGTTGACGATGCACTTCACGCAACAAGAGCTGCTGTAGAAGAAGGTATCGTTGCAGGTGGTGGTGTTGCTTTGGTAAGAGCTATTGCTTCTCTTAACGCACTTAACGGTGAAAATGCTGACGAAACTACAGGTATCAAAATCGTGAAAAGAGCAATCGAAGAACCTCTTAGACAAATCGTTGCTAACGCAGGTGGCGAAGGATCTGTTATCGTGGCAAAAGTTGCAGAAGGTAACGGTGACTTCGGATACAACGCAAAAACTGGCGAGTATGTTAACATGCTTGAGGCAGGTATTATTGACCCGACTAAAGTAACAAGAGTAGCTTTAGAAAACGCAGCTTCGGTTTCCGGAATGCTTTTAACAACAGAATGTGTCATCACAGAAGTTAAAAAAGACGAACCAGCAATGCCAATGGGCGGCGGAATGCCAGGTATGATGTAATAGTCAGCGACCGATGCAATATACAAAACCTTCACTTTCGAGTGGAGGTTTTTTTGTTTTTATTGGGGCGCCCTTTCCAGCTGTCACTACTCGCTTCCAGAAACCCACACCAAATCTCTCACCCATTTCTGAAGAGCTCAAACACGCCGCTCCATCTGGGGCGCAAGGACTACGCTATTATAAAATTTTTGTTACTAAAAAAACAATACCACTTTAAAAGCTAAGCTAATTTTCATTTTGTTAGTTTATCTTTCAAATAAAAAATCAGAGATAAAAGATACTCCGCACTCACCTATTTCCACAGCCATCCATAGAAATATTTTTTTGTACTTTTAACAAAACTAATTCTATGAAACTTAAATTCCTACTACTAGGTCTAATTGTGATTTTCCAATTAGGCCAATCTCAGCTAAATGACTCTCTAAAGACTTCGCTGAATCACATTACAAAAGACACAAAATTCGGACTTGCTATGAGTGGCGGTGGCGCTAAAGGCTTTGCCCATATTGGCATTTTACGAGCGATTGACTCACTAGGTATCAAGGTTGACTACATTACGGGCACCAGCATGGGTGGTATTCTCGGAGGGCTTTACGCAATGGGTTATTCTGGAAACCAGCTTAGCGAAACCGTTGCTGCAATGGATTGGAAAAGAATTTTATCCAACAAAATCCCCTACAACAAAGTCAATTTTGCAGAAAAAGACGAGTTTGATAAATACCTCATCGAATTTCCTGTGGAAAATGGCGTCCCTACATTACCAAGTTCTTATATCGAAGGTCAATATATGGGAGAAGTTCTCAATACTCTAACCTTTAATGCAAAACATATTAATGATTTTTCTAAACTAAGAATCCCTGTCGAAATGACGGCTTCCGACATTGTTAATGGAGGTCTTGTAATGCAAAAAAGCGGTTCTCTACCTTTAGCAATACGCTCTACCCTCGCCATTCCCGCAGCTTTTGCCCCTGTTTATATCGATGGTAAATTATTAGTTGACGGCGGCTTAGATCGCAATTTCCCTATTAAAGAAATAAAAGATATGGGTGCTGATTTCGTCATTGGAGGTTATACCGGTTTCCGACTTTTCACTAAAAAGGAAATCGAAAATCCAATGAAAATGATTTATCAAACGCATGCAATTCGATCAGTACAAGATTTTCATGAGCAGAAAAAAAACTCAAACATTCTCGTCAATTTTGTTGATATTTTAGGAGACATAACCACCAAAGATTTTAGAAAACATCAGGAGATTATCAAAATTGGAGAGCAAGAAGTTAAAAAACATCTTCCAGAATTGGTAGCACTTGCAGAAGCTCAAAAAAAAGCTGGAATCGTCTATGAACATAAAATGATAGAAGAAGTTAAGAAGCCAACTATTCAGATTAATTTTAGTGAAGACAACGGCACAGTTTTAACAAACTCATCAGAAATTCAAACTCTAAAATCGCTACTTGCTTTAGAAATTGGAAAATATTATGATGTAAAAACAGTTAACGAATCGATTGATCGTATTTTTGGGACAAGATTGTATGATCGTGTATATTACACCTATACTGACGCTCCAGATGGACTTATCATGAATATTTTTATTAGAAGAGCCAAAAGTGGTGCCTTCAAGTTGGCTTTGCATTATGACAACGAACAATCTGTCGGCATCATTGTTAATTACACATACCGAAACTCTATTCTTAATCGATCACGAGTTTTGGCGACACTTGATATTTCAGAGCGCTTTAAAGCGCGTATTCAATATCAAAAATTTTTGGATGATGATTACAAATTTTGGTTTAGCACAGAAGCAAAATTCACGAATCAAAAAAGCAATGATTTTATCCTAAAATTCGGGAACCTTTTAGACGAAAACATCTATATTTCTCCGAACTACAATCATCATAAGTTTAACGGAAATATTGCAATCAACTACAATGTCATGAATAATGCTGCCATAAGTCTCGGTGCAGAATTTAATTACGAAGCCATAATTCGAGAAATGGACGACATCAATCGTGATGTATTTGACAATTTTAAAAAGCAAGCTTTCCAACATAACAATTGGGATGTATTTTTAAAATTTGAACAAAATAATCTTAACAAAAAACACTATTTCACCTCGGGTAATAACCTTCAGATTATTGCAAAAACATATTTTGGAGATAAGTTTAAAATAAATAAACAGGAAGGTCTAGATACGCTTTTAGATTATTATGTCAACCCAAATCAGTCTTTCTATACAAGGTCAAAACATCTAACAACTTTTATTATTAACGAAAATTTCGCCCTACCAATCACCAGAAAACTTGCAATTAAATTTAACGCATATCTAGGAACACATTTCGGAGAAAAAACTAGAGAAAATACAATTGCATTTTTATTTCTAAATCAAAAAATAAATGTTGGTGGCAGCGAGTATAATTTTGACGGATTTAATCCTGAATTTAATGGTTTCAAACAAAAAGAACTTCCATTTAATTCTATCGCAAAAGCTGGTGTAACCTTACAGTACAATCTTCTAAAAAGTCTGTATTTGAGTCCGTCTTTCCATTACGGAAAACTTAGTGGAGATCTCTTTGCATTTGGAAAACTTAGCAAAAACGTCATCGGTTATGGTTTACAACTCGGCTACGAATCGCTACTTGGCCCTATTAATTTCAATGTTTCTAAAAATGATTTGTTAGATAATTGGAGATTTTATTTCTCAATTGGATTTAAATTTTAAAATAAAAAAACAAATTCAATCCTATAAAAATCGATGAACTACTCAGAATAAGCTGAGTAGTTTTTTGTTTTCACTAAAAATAATTTTTCAAAAAACATGAAAATAACAATGCGCATCTTGTTGAAATAAAAAGAGAACATCAACCAAAACTATTTTCATTAATTGATGAGATTGTCGCAGAAGTTGGAACTGATGTACCAAAAAAGATTTTCCTGCCAAATGAAGTTAATGCTAGTGTATTTTATAACTCCAGCTTTTGGAGCATGATTGAACCAGTCAAAAAAAACCTTAACATTGGACTGGGATTGTTCAACGCCACAACAGCACAAGAACTGAAAGCTATTCTTGCTCACGAATTTGGTCATTTTTCGCAAAAATCCATGAAAGTAGGAAGATTCGTTTATAATGTTAACCAAATTATCTTTTACCACGTTAACGAAGATGAAGCGTTTGAAAATCACATAAGAAGCTTTACACAGTCAAGTGGTTATTTTTCATTTTTGGGTGGATTGGCGGGCTTTTTTATCGGCATTATAGAGAAAATTTTAAGATCGATGTATTCGGTTGTAAACCTAAAATACATGGCTTTATCTCTAGAAACGGAATTCCATGCGGATGAAGTTGCTGCAAAGGTCGCTGGCTCCGAAGCTTTGTCCGAATCTTTACTAAGACTAGATCTTGCAAATTCTGCATATTCTTCAGTCAGTGATGTTTATAATCAAAAATTTGACGAAGCTAAAGTCAGTCAAAACTTATATACCGAACAAAGCTTTGTCATGAATTTTTTAGCGAAAGACAGTCAATTAAATTACAAATACAATCTACCCTTAGTAACACAAGAGGACGCGTCTTTATTTAATAAATCAAAATTGGTGCTTAGCAATCAATGGGCATCACATCCATCCACAAAAGACCGAATTGCACGTCTCAACAAATTCAATATTATTAAAGATAAAACAACGAAAGCGCATGGATTTATTTTACAAATAAGGAAGAGGTTCAAATTAGAAAGCGACATTAATACTATAAATGCAATTGCAGAAGGACAAACAGACATTAACACTTTTGACTAAGACGGCACAAAACATACAGAAAAACAAGCTTCCAAATTAGTTATGACTCTCGAGTCTGAAGTGGAAAGGATTAAAAATTTAATTTCTATAAATGATAAAAATATCCTCGCATACTTATACGGAATCCGTTCTTTGAACAAACAATTTGAAGAAAAGTTCCAGGGTCAATATGATGGGGATCAACAATGTGATGATCGTACACAACTTTCACTCAACCTTAATGATGCTTTAGCCTTCGTCAGCGTAAGAACAAATGATGATACTATTAAAAAGAATTTTGAAAACATAAAAAAGCAAGAAAAAGAACTTAAGGAGCGCACAAAATTAATTGTGAATAATCCGCTTTACGACGACCAAATTCTTCCTTTGACACGAAAAGATTTGGAATATTTTGTAAATAATGAATTAATCTACTTCCGTACAGGAGAATATTTTACCTATAACCTTAATATGTTATTTTTGGCAATTAACGAGAATGCAAGATTACTAAGTAGGACTTATTTTCTTTACAAAAGAGATTTATTAAAATATTTCGAAAGATTACAAGTTTCAAAAAACAAAAACGAAGAAGAAAAATCTGAATACATTTAACAAATAAAAATGAATTTTTAAAAAACTCGTCAACATTAGAATAACAATATAATTTTATGAAAAATGAATTGGTAATTTTAATAAATTTCTATCAAATTTTCAAAATTTACAAAAATTTATTCACCAATATTCTTAACTTTATATAACAAATATATACCCCAAATTCGGTATTGGAAATTATCGCTCAATTATTAATCTTTATATAACTAATAACCATGAAAATCCAAGTTGCTATTGTCGAGGACGATAAAAACTAGAACAACACATTGAAAAAGGTTATCGACTATAATAACCAAATGAATTGCGTTGGGCAATTTTTTTCTGGCAAAGCAGCTTTGGATAGTTTGGCAGATCTAGATCCAGACATTGTATTAATGGATTTGCAACTCTATGATTCTTGGGGTACGAACGTTATTCGCACTATCAAAATCAAAAACTCCAGAATACAGTTCATTATTTGCACCAATCACGAAGACGATGATAAAGTTTTTGATGCATTGCGTAGCGCTGCTGTTGGTTATCTCGTAAAAGGTGAAAGTCTTGAAAAGATTATACAAGCCATCATTACAGCAAAAAATGGCGGTAGTCCAATGAGTAATAACATTGCAAAAAAAGTATTATGTCATTTTCAAAATCAAGAACAAGACTTCCAAATGGTAGAAGAACTCACTACAACTGAAAAGTATATATTACAAGGTCTAGCAGAAGGTTTGCAATATAAAGAAATCGCCGCTAATAAAGGCGTATCGACAGAAACTGTAAAAAAACACGTTGGAAGTATCTACAGAAAGTTAAATGTTAACAATAAAGTGGAAGCTCTTAATAAACTGAATCATAACAAATTCTTATTGTAGATTTATTAAAAAATCATAGATATTTCCTTATGCGTAGGAAAACAATAAATCATGGATAAAACATCTAATTCAGTTTATAAGATCTAAGTTTCATAGCTAGCTCATGCTAATACTGTACATTTATCTATTTGTTGTTTTCTTATGTTTTGTATCTTCTATCATCAATAGAAAGACAGAACAACATTTTTTGTGGCTTTATTTTGGAGTAGTTTTTATTAGCGAAATTCTGAATATGATTGAAATAATGCCTTATAGTCTGTATATTTTAACAATTCCGCTTTACAGTCTATTTTTCATTTACTACTTCAGCACAGAAGAAAAAAACAAAAAACTTAGCTGGATTTTAGCAATTATCAATATAATAATAAGTGCCATATTTTTCGGGACAGAAGCCAATTATCAAATTATACTAAGTGTTATTTTGTGCGTTACCTACACGTTCTTAAGTTTACGATGGTTTTTCTTACAACTTAAAAATACAGATCTACCACCTATTTATAAAAAACAAAAATTTTTGGGTAGCAACTAGCGTATTATTCTTTACTATTGTATTTATTTTTAGAATTGTACCTACTAATCTGCTTAATGTCGTTGATATTGATTTTTTACGATTAATCGCTAAAAGTTTTCAAGTAGCGCTCTTATTTTCATATCTTTTGTTTTCAAAAGCTGCGACTTGTAAAATATGATTCTGACTGTCGCATACGAAGTAAAATTAACGTTTGCATTCGCTGTTGCGCTTTTGCTACTTTTTTTGGGCTTCATTATTTTTGTGATTTTACTTTATAAGAAAAACCAAATCAACCATATCAAGGAAAGCCAAATTAAAGATATTGAGCATAAAAATATTCTCCTACAAAAGGAAATAGAAAAACATAAATCTTTACAATCCGAGCGAGAAAGGATTTCTCACGATATGCATGATGATATTGGCGCAGGACTTTCCGCCATAAAACTGCAATCGGAAATACTGAAACATAACATCGATAACAAAAGCATTAGTAAATCCGAAATTGAGGAGCTTATAAGAATTTCTGAAGAGATTAATCTGTCGATGCGTGAGATTTTGTGGTCACTCAACTCCTCCAACGACAATGTTAGAAAAATGCTGTATTACTGTAAAAACTACGTCGAAAGTTATTTATCTAAAACAAAAATTCAATTTACGCAGCAACAAGATATCGAGAATCCTGACATAATCGTTAGCGCAGAGTTACGTCGAAATGTATTGTTAATCATCAAAGAAGCTTGTCACAATATTGTAAAACACAGCCAAGCAACACGCGTTATTTTTGATGCTGTTGAAGGTCAAAATTTCATTCGTATTTCCATCCAAGACAATGGTATCGGGATACAACAAGCACGTGTTGATGGTTATGGACTAACCACCATGAAGTCTAGAGCCGAAAGTGTTGGCGGTACTTTTAATATCTGTAAAGAATCAGAAGGAACAAAAATTAACATTTCGTTTAACCTTAATAAAGATTAAAAAAGACTTTAGAAATTTCTAAAGTCTTTTTATTTAAAATTTTAAAATGTGGCTGGAGGCGCTGTATCATTATTAAGTTTTTTGTCAATTTGGTTCTTCTTACCTTTCGGAAAATCATAACTTAGACCAATGACAAACATCGACTTGTTATTCATTATTTCTGTTTTAGCAGTATAATTTACAAGACTTTCGGACAAACTTTTTATCAGATAAGGAGACGGCATTCCTAACCAATAAAAGCCTGTTGAAAACGTACAGTTATCAAGTTTGTAACTTGCAAAAAAGTGACTTTTATTTTCGTTGGTAGACAAAAAAGCATCGCTTAAAGTATAGACAGGAAAATTGAAATTATACTGGAATGAAAAATTTTCGGAAATAACTTTTCAACTTACACAGTTAGTGAGATACTACCGTATAACTCGCAGAAGCAGAAGCGTCAACAAAGCGTGTCGTTACCGCTGAACTAACATCAGCTCCAAAAACATAACCAGTCTCAGGGTTTCTGGTAATTACATTGACAACTTGATCTGCTCTAGTTGCCCAATGCGTTGGTGGATTATCATAATATTCGACACGCACAACATTTTCTGGACCTATCGACCGCTTTTACAACTCGGTAGCTTCTACACCGTTAATGAGCATTAAGGTAGTTCCACCTTTAGTACTAGCGACACTTTTCGTAATAGGACCATATTGTAATTCGGGAAGCGTTTTTAATAAATCGTTTGCATAGCGCGCTTTCTTCAAAGCTTCTTCATCAAAGCTATACACCGACTTGTCAATAAATTGTTTTTTTTGCGTTGCGCTTTAACTAAAACCTCTTGTATTTCTGCAGATTGCTATATAGTATCTTGAGTGACTTGTTGCTCTTGTGCAAAGAAAAATCCAGATAAAATGATAAATGGAAATGTAAAAATTCTGTTCATGTTTCAACCTTATAAAAGAAAGATAATTCAAAATCAAAAAATGTTACATCGAAATAAAATTTAATAACAATTAGAAACAAAAATCTATTTCAAAACCAATCAAAATTTAAAAATATTATATAAAATTCAATTTATTTTTACTAAACCTTTATCTTTACAAGACCTAACTTAAAAATAACTTATGAAAAAACAATTACCACTTTTAGCAGCGGTATTCCTTTACGGCGCTTTATTCGGTCAAGATAATCAAAGCTTCCATGCGACAATGGATGGCAAAAGTGCCAAAGCATTACAAGAACTTTTCCCGAAAGAAGTTTCGATTTTAAAAACGATTGACAATCAATCTGCCGTTCTTTTAACTGAAGAGGCAGCGCATCATTTACACAGAAATATCCTTACGCACGGTCCTGGATTCGTTTATCAAAACAGTGCTGAAACTGCCCTAGACGTTCTAAATAAAAAAGCTAGCAAATCTCCTCAGCTTCTCAATTTGACAATTACTGAAAACGATTGGGTTAACCACAGTATCGGAAAAGTAAATGCAGACAATATCAAAAATCACATTTTGACATTAGAAGCTTATGGCACTCGTCGACACGACAATGCAGAAGGCAAACAAGCTGCACTAGATCTTAAAGCAAAATGGGAAAGCATGATCGCAGCAGCTGGTCGTACAGACATCAGTGTTGAACTTTTTAATCATACTGGAACGCCGATGCCTTCAGTACTTTTAAAGATAAATGGTAACACAACTCCTAACGAATCAGTAATTATCGGTGGTCATCTAGACTCTATTTCTTTTTCGGGGCAAGCACCTGGTGCTGACGACAATGCCTCAGGAATTGCGAGCATCACGGAAATGCTTCGTGTACTTTTGGACATCAAATTTAAGCCTCAAAAAACTATCGAAATGATGGCTTTTTCAGCGGAAGAAGTGGGATTAGTCGGCTCTAATGAAGTCGCAACCAACTATGCAAATAACAATAAAAACGTGGTAGCTTATGTTCAGTTTGACATGACAAATTATAAAGGATCGAACAAAGATGTATATCTAACCACAGATTCTTACAATAGCAACGACCTTAACCTGTTTTTAATAGAACTCATGGAACATTATAATAAAACGGGTTCTAATGCCTTCA
Organism: Soonwooa sp.; assembly: GCF_032062245.1. Classification (NCBI taxonomy): domain Bacteria; kingdom Pseudomonadati; phylum Bacteroidota; class Flavobacteriia; order Flavobacteriales; family Weeksellaceae; genus Soonwooa; species Soonwooa sp. The sequence continues at coordinate 14,211 of NZ_DAMBQF010000025.1, read as the reverse complement.
CTTACGGCAATACAATCTGTAATTACGGTTGCTCGGATCACTTTAGTTGGGCACAAAATGGTTATAACGCGGCCTTCCCTTTTGAAGCCAGTTTTAACAATTCTAATCCGTACATCCACAGCTCTAACGACAAATTATCCATTAGCGGAAATAATGCAAATCACGCCGCAAAATTTACAAAACTAGGTCTAGAATTCATCATCGAGGCAGCCAAATCTAGCCAAGCTTTTTTAGCCGTTCAAAACCAAAATATTAATAAAAATGATTTGAAAATTGCTGTCGAACATAAAATTTTAAAACTTTTAAATATCGATTTCAAAAGCGTCAAAACTTTGAAAATTATGGATGCCTCTGGACGTATTGTGAAAGAAGTATTGAATCCAAATTCTAATTCAATCTCTTTAGAAAGTCTGAAAGACTCTTATTATTTGTGTATCATCGAAAATAACGACGGAACAATTAAGAGTACAAAATTTATCAATCAGTAAAAACAAAAAAGCCCTAGATTAACTTTCTGGGGCTAACTCTATAACTAGTCCTTCTAGATCATCCGTTGCAGGAATCTGGCAGCTTAGTCTACTATTCGGCTTTACATTATAGGCTTCATCCAACATAGCTTCTTCATCGACTTGCATCTCTGGCAACGCAACATTCTCGCTAACAACATAACATTGGCAAGAAGCGCACATCGCGAGACCACCACAAATACCAATAGTCCCTTCAGGCACCAATTCGTAAGCGCGAATCACCTCCATAAGACTCATTGCCATATCAGTTGGCGCCGCAATATCATGAGAGACACCATCCCTATCTATAATGGTAATATTTACATCTGACATTTTAAAATCTTTTCTACAAAGTTAATAAATATTAGGTATAAAGGAAATCTAATAATGCTTTAAAAATACCTAGAACTAGGTATTTTTTTTATGAAAATAAGCCTTTACATTTGACACAGATAGATGATAAGAAATAAAGCGTTTTATAAATGTTTTCTCAACCGAATTACTAAAGCCATGTTTATTTTCTCATACCAAACTAACTACACTAATTTTATCATTTATCTATTACAAAAAAAGCCTAAGTCTAGTCAACTTAGGCTTTTGATTTTGTATTTAAATCTGATTAATCAATTGATTTTACAACTGCTTTTTCAGCTTCTTTTCTTGTACCATCAAATCCATCAATACCAGAAACCGTTGTATATTTAAGAACGAATTTCTTACCTGGATTAAGTCTGTTATAAACACTTTGACACATCAAAGTAGCCTCATGGAAACCACAAAGAATCAACTTCAACTTTCCTGGATATGTGTTAACATCACCAATCGCGTAGATGCCATCGATATTGGTTTGATAATCTAAAGCATTATTAACTTTAATGGCATTTTTCTCAATATCTAATCCCCAATCGCCTAATGGACCAAGTTTTGGCGTCAATCCGAACAAAGGAATTAAATAATCGGTTTCGATGATTTCTTTTTCTTCGCCTTTTGTAACTTCGATTGCAGTAAGTTTCTCCTCTCCTATCAAGCCAGTTACTTCGGCAGGCGTAATCAGATTGATTTTGCCAGCTTTCTTAAGCGCAGCAACTTTCTCAACTGAGTCTAAAGCACCACGAAATTCATTTCTTCTATGGATTAAGGTTACATCCGATGCAACATCCGCCAAGAAAATCGACCAGTCCAAAGCTGAATCTCCACCACCCGCAATTACAATTTTTTTGTCGCGGAACATTTCTGGATTTCTCACAAAATACTCAACACCGTTTTCTTCAAATTTTTCAAGATTTTCTAATTCGGGTTTACGAGGATCAAAACTTCCCAATCCACCAGCAATTGCAATAGCTTTTCCTTTAATTTTGGTACCACGACTTGTAGTTACGATAAAATCTCCTTCCTCAGTTTTCTCATAGCTCATTGCTTTTTCTGAAAGAGAAAATTGAGGTTCGAATTGTTTGATTTGTTCCATCAAATTATCAACTAAAACGCCAGCGTCAACACTTGGAAAACCAGGAATATCGAAAATCGGTTTTTTGGGATACAACTCCGACAACTGTCCGCCGGGTTGGGGCAACGCATCGATAAGATGACATCTCAATTTTAATAATCCCGCTTCGAATACTGCAAATAATCCTGTTGGACCTGCGCCTATAATAATGATATCTGTTTCGAACATTTCTGTAATATTTTATTATGCAAAGCTAAGCATTTTCACTTCTTTTAGAATTATTCTAAATGATGACTTTACTTAGTTTTATTTAATTTAAATTTAATTATCTCTCTTTATCAAAGCCATATAGAATCCGTCGTAGCCTTGGCTAGGCATAATTTTTTCTTCTTTAACCAAAGAATAATCAGGATTGTTGGCTAAGAATTTTTCGACTTGAAGATTATTTTCCGATGGCAAAATAGAACAAGTTGCATAGATCATTTGACCTCCTTTTTTAATAATTTTAGAATAATCTTGAAGAATTTGCTCTTGCTCTTTTTTAATTCTAATAATAAAATCTTGATCGATTTTCCATTTAGAATCTGGATTACGTTTCAACACGCCAAGTCCAGAACAAGGTGCATCGATCAACAATCGATCCGCTGTATTATGAAGTCGTTTAATAACTTTAGAATCCGAAATAAAACGCGCTTCGATATTATGAGCGCCAGCACGTTTAGCACGACGTTTTAATTCTGCCAATTTCCATTCAAAAATATCTAATGCGATAATTTGACCCTTGTTTTTCATCAAAGCTGCTAAATGCAAAGTTTTCCCTCCTGCGCCAGCACAAGCATCAACAACACGCATGCCTTCTTTCGGATCCAATAGTTGTCCAATCGTTTGAGAAGACGCATCTTGAACTTCGAACAATCCATCTTTGAAAGCCGATGTCAAAAACACATTTTTCTTCTCTTCCAACTGTACAGCATCTGGATAACCGTGTATCGTAAAAGCACGAACGCCCTCGTCTTGAAGGTCTGCCACCAATTCTTTCGGTGACGTTTTCAAAGTATTAGTTCTAAGAACTGTCGGTGCTTGCTCGTTAAGCGCTAACATCTCTTTCTCCCATTTTGGTCCCAATTCTTTCTCCATGGTTTCTGCCAACCAATCTGGAATCGAATATTCAATAGCCTTTGTTGGGATGTAACCTTTTTTAAGTTTATTAAGAATATCGGCAGTTTTAACACCATCAAATTCTTCAAACTTTTTATAATGCGACTTACTCCAAAGTAAATATGCCAAAATTAATTTGTAAACATTATTTGGTTTCACACCTTCGCCCATATAATATTCCAGACGTTTTTTCCAACGGATAATGTTGTAAAAAATCTCCGAAACAACTTGTCGATCTTGACTTCCCCATTTTCTATTCGCTTTCAAAAGTCTTTCGATAACTTTATCAGCATATTTTTTTTCTTGAAAAAAGGTCTCTTGCAAAGCGTCGTGGATGCCTATGAGAAGATTGCGATGTATTAATTCCATAAAGTAAAACTTCTTATAATATAGAAGACAGCAAATTTACGAAAAATAAAAAAGTTCAGAAATTAATTCTGAACTTCGGATAATACTTCTCGTCATTCTTTTTCTTCTTTGCTAAAAGTTAATTTGACATCACCCCAATTTTCACCAGTTTTAATGCGATGTATTTGCATGTCAGAGACACCAAATCGACGCGCTAACCTTGCCATTGGTTCGCCTTTATCTAGTTTTCTTTTAATAAAAACGACATCACTATAAGATAATTTTGCGTGATCTCTTTTAGGTTTTTCGCGGCGTTCAAGCTTTAGATTATGTTTAATCCATTTTGGACTTTTAAGACCATGTTCGACAACTTCATCTTTGGTTGCCCAAGCTAGATTCTCCACACGATTATCTTGTTTATCATAGTTAAGATGAATGACAAATTGTTTTTCAATCGGATTATCATTTTCGATAAATAATTCTGCAATTGCTTTATGAACTAAAACTTGATAATAAACCGAACGCTTTTTATTAATCTTGGCTCGTTCTTTAGAAAGTCTTTTTAATAATTTTTCTACTAGTTCTTTTCGCGGTTGGAGATAACGTTCAATCTTACGACTTTCTTCATAAGTTGTGGTTTTCTTTCGTAGGATTACATTTTTTTCTTTAATTATTGAACGTAACTCATCAATCTCTTTTTGCAATTCTTGTAAAAGATTTGAAGAAGCTTCATCCATCTCACCTAATCTTTTGAATCTAACAATTGGATAACCACCTTGTAATCCACCGTTTATCAATCGACCTTCGGGACAATTAACACTATAAGATTTTATTTCTCCAAAATTAGAAAATTCGAGACGTGTTTTATCGTTTTGGGAACCAATAATTGAATATTCTTTCCAAATTACATTATTTCTATTCACATTACTACATTTTTAACAAAATTAGAAATTATTTAAAACTTAATCCTCATTTGGGATATAAAAACATGATTATTAACATATTTTATAAGTCAAATCATAAAGTGGCACAATTATTAATATTACTGAAATCGAATAAGTTAGGTCTTAAAAACTAATTATCAAGCATTAACAAATATAACGTTTTAGGTATTGGTGAACAACAGCCCTCAATTATTCGTTTTCAATTGTTAATTTTTTGTTAATTGATTATTGACATTTTTGTTAAATATGAAAATTTAATAATTTTGTCAAACTTTTTTGTTAAACATAATTAAATGAGTCAAGAAATTAAAAAAGACGATACAGAAGCACTTATCCGCAAGACCGCAAAGAAGCTGTTTTTCGGAGAAGGCAAATTTAATGCGACTACGCAGGAGATTGCCGATGCTGCTGGCGTTAACCGTACTTTGATTAATTATTATTTCAGATCACGAGACAATCTTTTTAATCTAGTTTTTGAAGAAGCTTTACTTAAGGAAAAAGAAAAATCGGATGCTATCATGAAATCCGAAATGACCTTCCGTGACAGATTAACCGAATTTATAGAAAACTCAATGTCTTCTGCGATGCAATATCCTTTTTTAGAGATATACATTGTCACACAAATGAACCAAGGTTGTGCCTACAAAACGCCAGAAGACATGCAAAAAACAATGGAAAAACTAGATAGTGAATTGAAAGAAGAAATTGAGCAAGGAAATATCAGTCCTATTAGTACGGAACAATTCATCCTGAATCTAGCATCATTACTGTCTTTCCCAACATGTATGCGACCACTTTTCCAAAAAACAATGGAAATGAGCAACGAAACATACGAACGACTTCTGAAAGAGCGTAAAGATGTTATCCTAAGCACCATTTTTAAAAATTAGTAAAACGTAGAATTTAATCATATGAAACATTACACTAATTACAAAGCGAAAGCCATATTATCAGGTGCGCTATTAGTGTTCGGTATTTTCTCAGCTTATGCGCAAGAATCTGTTTCTTTACAAGAAGCAATTCAGAAGGCATTAGCTAACAAAGCCGAAGCCAAGAAAGCTGCTTTGCAAGTGCAAAAAGCAGAGTACAAAATCGACGAAGCGCGTGCTGGTGCATTACCACAAGTACATGTTGGCGGTAATCTAACTTACAACCCTGTTATTCAAGAATCTGTTTTAGAATTCGGTGGAGAAAGAATGGTTGTTAAGATGGGACAACCTTGGACGTCCAACATCGCTGCAACGGTCAACCAAGCAATTTTTGATCAAAAAGTTTTTATCGGTCTAAAGGCTGCAAAATCGACTCGAGAATTTTATATTCTTAATGCTCAACTAACTAACGAACAAATCATTACCAATGTAGCAACTGCCTACTATAATGTTTTTGTACAAGAAGAAAATCTTAGAACACTAGAAGCTAGTTATAGTAATACTGAGAAAGTTAGAAATATCATCAAAAGTCTTGTTGATAATGGTCTTGCAAAACAAATTGACCTAGACAGAACTAATGTACAACTAACAAATATCTCATCTAATAAACAACGTATTACTAATGCTGTAGAATTAACTAAAAATGCTTTAAAATTCTATATGGGAATTCCAGTAGAGACCGAGATTACTTTAGAAGAGAAGAGCATCGAGCCTAAGCCTGAGTTAATCGAATCTTTAGCAAATATAAATAACCGTTCGGAGGTTAAAGTTTTAGAAAAACAAAAAGAACTTCTTCAGTTTAATAAAAAAGCTACTGAAGCAGCGCATTATCCAACAGTTGGTCTACAAGGACAATACGGTTTTTACGGGATGGGAACCAAGTTTCCTTTAACCAATGGCTCTAACAACGGTGTTAACTGGAGTGACTTTGCATCAATTGGATTAAATGTTAACATCCCAATTTTTACTGGTGGTGCTACAAAAGCAAGAATCCAACAAGCGGAGATTGATATTCTAGATGTAGAACAAGATATCGAAAATACAAAACAAAGCCTAAACTTAGATTACAAAAACTCTGTAACAAATATCGAGAATGCTTTAATTAATCTTAACAGCATGAAAGACAATGTTGAACTTGCAGAAAAAGTACAAAAAAACACGCAATCTAACTACCAATATGGACTTGCAAATCTAACTGAACTTTTAGATTCAGAAAATGCATTAACGCAAGCAAGACAAAATTATGCAAACGCATTGTTAGATTACAAACAAGCTGAAATCCAGTTAATAAAAGCTAAAGGAGAACTCAACACATTAACTCAACCATAATAAACTATTCAGAAAATGAAAAAAACTTTAATATATGTAATCGTTGCTGCAATTCTTTTAGGATTGTTCGTTTACAAAATTACATCCAACAAAGAAGAACAGACCGCAAAAGTAGCAGAAGTAGCGAAGCAAGTAGATAAAATTAACGTTAATGTTATCACAGCTACAAGATCAAATATCGATACAGATTATTCTGCGAATGGTACTTTCATCCCAAAGGCTGAAACCAATCTTTCTTCAGAAATTGCAGGTCGTGTTATTAGCGTTCTTGTAAAAGAAGGTTCTCGTGTTAATGCAGGACAAGTTGTTGCAACCATCAAAAAAGATGCTATTGAAGTAGATATGACACAAGCTCAAAACAACCTTCAAAATGCAATTATCGATAACCAACGTTACGAAAATGCTTTCAAAACTGGAGGTGTTACAAAACAACAAGTGGATAACTCAAGACTACAACTAAAAAATGCGCAAGCAGCAGTTCGTGCACAAGGTGTAAGAGTTAACAACGCAACTGTACGTGCAGGTATCAGCGGAACGATTAACAAAAGATTAATCGAGCCAGGCGCTGTTGTATCTCCAGGTACGCCAATGTTCGAAATTGTAAATATTAATACGGTTAAACTTTCGGTATTAGTAGACGAAAGCCAAGTTGGAAGAATCCAATTAGGTCAAGTTGTTAAAATCAATGTTAACGTACTTCCTGAAGACTCTTTTGCTGGTAAAATTACTTTTATCGCTCCTAAAGCTGACGCATCTCTTAACTTCCCAGTTGAGATCGAAGTTGCCAACAATGGTCAATTGAAAGCAGGTATGTACGCAACTGCTATCTTTAAAACTAATCATGGTGCCGAAACTCAAAATATGTTAACTGTACCTGCAGACGCTTTCGTTAATGGAGTTAGCTCTGGTCAATTATTTATCGTGGACAACGGTGTTGCGAAAATGGTCAAAGTAACAACAGGAAAAGTTTATGGTGATAAAGTACAAATTTTAGCTGGATTAAACGGTGGCGAACAAGTTATTACCAGCGGACAAATCAACCTTAACGATGGTTCCAAAGTCAATATTGTAAAGTAGATTAAACATGAAGTTAGCAGAAATATCGATTAAAAGACCAACCTTAGTCATTGTATTATTTACATTGCTAACGTTGGGCGGATTGCTTAGTTATTCCATGATGGGATACGAGCTAATACCGAAATTTGAAACCAATATGGTAACCATTTCTACGATCTATCCAGGTGCTTCACCAAGTGAGGTGGAGACATCGGTTACTCGTAAAATAGAAGATGCCGTTGGTTCCTTAGAAAACGTAAAAAAAGTAGAAGCTTCATCTTATGAAAGTCTTTCGGTTATTATGGTCCAATTGAATCCAGGTGCCGATGTAGATTTTGCATTAAATGATGCTCAACGTAAAGTTAACGCCATCATATCCGACCTTCCTGATGATGCGAAAGCACCGTCTCTTAACAAGTTCTCTTTAGATGACTTACCAATTATGACGTTAAGTATCGGAAGTGATAAACTTAATAATAAAGAGCTTTATGATTTATTGGATAAAAAAATTGAACCTACTTTCTCCCGTGTAAATGGTGTGGCACAAATTGATCTTGTAGGAGGACAAGAAAGAGAAATTCAAGTTAATATTGATGAGAAAAAATTGCAAGGTTATGGACTTTCTATTGGGCAAGTTCAACAAGCGATTTTATCTTCAAACCTTGACTTCCCTACTGGTAGTGTTAAAACTAGAACTTCAAAATCCACGATTAGATTAGCTGGTAAATATAAGTCTATCGAAGATATGAGAAACCTGGTTGTATCTAACAACGGTGCACAGGTTAGATTATCTGACATTGCAACAGTATTTGACACGACACAAGATGTTGAAAAATTAGCACGCTACAACCAACTTCCTACTATTTTAATTCAGGTTAAAAAACAATCGGATGCTAACGCCGTTGCGGTTTCTGAAAGTATCCAAAAAACGATGAAGGAGGTTGAGAAAAACTACGCTAATCAAGGTATTAAATTGAATATTGTTAACGACTCTACAGAGTTTACATTAGCAGCTGCGGATCACGTAATTTTCGACTTATTCTTAGCAATTATTTTGGTTGCGGTGGTTATGTTATTATTCTTACACAGTATCCGTAACGCGGTTATCGTAATGGTGGCAATCCCAATGTCATTGATTGCGGCTTTCATTGGTATGAATTTGATGGGTTATACTCTTAACTTGATGAGTTTATTAGGACTTTCATTGGTTGTTGGTATCTTGGTGGATGACGCGATTGTGGTTTTGGAAAACATCTATCGTCACATGGAGATGGGTAAATCTAAAATCCGTGCGGCTTATGATGGGGCTTCCGAAATTGGATTTACCGTAACTGCGATTACGTTGGTAATTGTGGTAGTATTCTTACCAATTGCGATGAGTACTGGTCTAGTTGCAAACATCCTAGCTCAGTTTTGTGTTACGGTAGTTATTGCAACTTTGTTATCTTTGTTGGCGTCATTTACGATCATCCCTTGGTTATCATCAAGATTCGGAAAATTAGAACATTTAACAGGTAAAAACTTATTTGAAAAGTTCATCCTTTGGTTCGAAAAACAATTAGATAATTTCACACATTGGATTACTGATATTCTGGAATGGTGTCTTAAAACAACTTTACGAAGAATCACGACTGTCATTGTAACATTTTTAGTATTTATAGCTTCCTTCAGCTTAGTTGGACTTGGATTTATCGGTGGAGAATTCTTCCCTAAATTAGATAAAGGTGAATTCTTAGTTCAAATGGAATTACCAAAAGATGCGTCTGTTGAGAAAACTAACCAAGTTACTTTAGATGTTGAAAAATTCTTGAGACAATATCCAGAAGTTGTTAATATGATTACAACTGTTGGTCAACAGTCCGGCGGTATGGGTGCAGCTCAGTCAACAGCTTATCAATCTGAGATTCAGGTTATTTTAACTGATAAAGCAGAAAGAAGCGAAAGTACAGATATTTTGTCTGCAAAAATTAAAAGACAATTAGAAGAAAAATTCACTGGTGTTGAGTTTAAAACTGCACCAATCGGTATTATGGGTGCGGAAAGTGCGCCTATCGAAATGGTAGTAACTGCACCAGATGTACAGACTGCAACTAAAGAAGCAGAACGTATTTTAGCCTTGTTGAAAAAAGTGCCAGGTGCTATCGGTTCAGAATTGTCAACCGATACAGGTAACCCAGAAATCCGTGTTAACATCGACCGTGATAAAATGGCGGCTTTAGGACTAAATCTTTCTAGCGTTGGTCAAGCGATGCAGACAGCCTTCAACGGTAATACAGATGGTAAATTCCGTGCTGGTGAATACGAATATGATATCAACATTAGATTTGCTGACAACAGTAGAAAATCTATTGACGATGTTAAAAACTTAATCTTCACCAACAATAAAGGCGAGCAAATTAGATTAAGTCAGTTTGCAAATGTTGAGATGAGTTCTGGGCCGAGTTTGTTACAACGTCGTGATAAATCACCAGCTGTTAAAGTTCAGTCTAAAGTAGTTGGTCGTCCTTCGGGAGACGTGGCAAACGAATGGGCAGCAATGTTCATGAACAATGAAAAAACAAAACCTGCAGGTGTAGATTACATCTGGGGTGGAGATATGGAAAACCAGTCAGAAGGTTTCGGTACTTTAGGTATCGCTTTATTAGCCGCTATTATTTTGGTTTACCTAGTAATGGTATCGCTTTATGACAGTTTTGTTTATCCGTTTGTGGTATTATTCTCAATTCCGTTGGCGTTGATTGGGGTAATGGTGATTCTTGCATTAACAGGAAATTCATTAAACATCTTTACCATGTTAGGTATGATTATGTTGATTGGTCTAGTTGCGAAAAACGCGATTATGATTGTCGACTTTGCTAACATGAGAAAAGCAGCTGGGGCTAATACTCACGATGCTTTGATACAAGCCAACCACGCACGTCTTCGTCCGATCTTGATGACGACAATTGCGATGATCTTTGGTATGATCCCAATTGCATTGGCAAAAGGTGCAGGTGCTGAGATGAACAACGGTCTTGCTTGGGTAATTATCGGTGGTTTGACATCATCATTATTCTTGACTTTGATTATCGTACCTGTTGTATATTCTTTATTTGATTCGATGTTGAGAAGATTCGGAAAAGACGAAACTATCGACTACGAAGCAGAAATGAAAGCAGATTACGAACATAGAGAACTTAGTGAAGACGGCTTCACACCTAAGCATATCGATTAATTTATTAATCAATTATTTTAACCTGAGATCCCATTGGCTTTTGACAGTGGGATTTTTTTTATTTAAGAAACAGTTTTAGTTAATATTAAAAATTTTAACAAAAAATATTAAAAACAGAACTTTAATATTCTCTATATTAGAATCAATAATATCAATCAAAGACAAATTTCGCCAACCAACGCATCATGAAAGACAATCCTTTTATAACAATATTTTTGCTCATTTGTATAGAGATTGGCGCATTGTATTATCTCGATTATATTGATTCTTCTTTTCTAAAAAAAGATGGTGCTTTTGTTTTAATGGTTTTAACTATTCCCGTGATTTCGATTGGACTTTCAGCAAAATTAGACAATAATCGGTACCAAAAGAATTTTAAAAGATTCAATATATTTTTAATAATAGTTGCGGTTACCGCTTTTTTCATATTAAGTTATTTAAATGCTTTAGGTCACGCCTATCAACATTAATATTTTGGAATATGACAACATCTAAACTCGATTTTTTCAACATATTTTTAGCGATAGCATTAGGTTTTATTGTAATACTTAATCTCATTGTTCGTTACAAAAACAAAGAGCAAGACAAACTCACTTGGGAAGCAGAAATCCTTAGTAGCAATGCCGCCTCTTCAAAAGATGATGTCAATGCAATTAAAATTATTGATGCCTCATTTTTTAACCGTTTTGACAAATCCCAAAAAAATCTCAATTACGATTCAAAAAAAAAGGCTGGCGAGATTGTTAATACTGTTGATAGTGTTAAAATTAAATTTTCAACCTATGATAAGGATTTATTACCCGACTCACTTAGCCTAAGATTCTTTTCTGGAAATGAACGTAAATTTTATCGAATTGCCACCAAATTGCCCTACGAAAAGATTAGAAAATTAGTCCTAAGAAATAAACAAAGTCCTACTTTCTTCCTTGAAATTCAAAATAAAGGAAAAGTTTTACTTAAACTAAATCAAGCTAAGAACGACCAACTAAATTATGCAACAGTAGCTTCCTTTAATGCTAAAGAAACAAGTGGTACCATTGAAGAATTGGTTAATAAAGAATCACTTGATGGTCATTATAACGATTATGAAGATATTACAAAAATATCCGACTTTGGAGAACTTATAAGCAATAAATATTGGTGGCGAGCACAGATCGAAAAAGCAAATCCTGAAGATAGTATCACCAGTTTCTATGCGATTTCTCATGCAGAATATGCCATAACTGATCTGCAAAACGACAGGAAAATAGAACTTCGTACTATTCCCAAAAATTTTTATATCAGTTGGAAAAACGATAAAAATTATTCCGTTACATTTGGATTAAACTCACAACAAATTTTGGACGCCTTCCGAAAATTAAATAAAATTAATACCTCTTATCCAATCACAATTAAGTTTAGGATTGATAAAAACGATTTTACACGTTGCGAAATTTCTCGTGGCGACACATCTATCGAATTAAAAGATTTATTTCCACATAAGCCTTAGGGCTTATTTTACTTTTAAAATTTAAACTAAAAAAAAACGACTTCTTTCAAAGTCGGCCTCCTACAATAAACAAAACTCAAATGAGTTATTCTTTAATAACTTTCGTTGTTGTTGACGTACCGTTATTTAATTTAACTGTAACTAGATAAACTCCTTTTTTTTAAGATCATCCAATTTCAATTCTGAAGCTGGCGCTAAAGTCTTAACTGTTCTTCCAGATATATCTGTAATTATGATAGACGCAACATTTTTAGCATCAGAAATTTTAAGAACGTCAGAGAAAGATTTGGATATACAATTGCAAACGTTTTATTAGCTTCGTTAGTCGCTAAATCGTTAATAACTGTTAGCGTATAATACTCCGTTTGACCGTAGGTCATATCTAAACAAGGACTTAGCTCATCACCTGTTTCCGTTGCAGAAGCATTAAAGTTATACTTAACACGCATTCTTGTATCACCTAACTTAGCGGTTGCCGGAATTGCAATATTTTTGTTAACAGTAACTGTCGCACCAGAACCTCCTGCAAAATCTGAAGTTTTAAAATAAGCTTCACCAGCATCCAAGAAAGATCCATTTTGATTCCAGGCTATGTATACCGTATATCCAAATCTATTAGCTCCTTCTCCTGTTCCAATTAAAGTAATTGGGTAAGTAGTCCATTTTTTAACTTTTGCTTGTGTATCTAGGAAAAATTTGTGATCTTCATCTACATTAATGCTAGCATTTGAAGAATTGTTGATACCTGCAAAATTAACAATTGTAATAGGATAAGTCGCTTCTTCGATTAGTGGACCAAAATATGCTGCCACTTGATTAGCTCCTGTTGTAAAATACATAACCTCACAACTTGGTGTTGAGCCAACATTATTAACAGAAATAAGCTGCGCATAGATCTTAGTATCAGCTAGTAATGTCTTCTTTTCACCTACGTTGAAATAGTTGGTATTAACAGATTCTGATAAAATATCGTCATCACCTGGCGTAGTTCCTAAACTCAACAAATAAGCAAAAGCACCTTGAGAAGCTGGCCAAGATAAAGTTGGACGTAGAGAAACATTTGTTGCGCCATTTGCTGGTACATCGACGTTAGTACATATTGGTGGTACGGTTGTGTTTTGAATAATATCAAAACTGTCGAAGAAGTTTGATGCCTTATATTGCGCGCCTGATGTTGCAACAGTTCTTACTCTTAGTTTAAGCTATTCTGTACATTAGTCAAAGCAGGAATCACACCAGCCACTTCTGTACAAGCGTCGCCATCAGGGTTAAGATTTTTAGTGGTAAAATTAGTGTAAGTTACACCATTGTCAATACTATAAACTAAGCTAACAACACCACCTCTTGCAGCAGTAGTATCTTAAGGGCTTTTAATCGTAATCAATGATATCGATAAGGTAATATTATCACCATTAGATGTTACATTTGCTGGTTTGGTATAGATAAGATCCATAGTTTTGGAGCTAGTATTAGCACTACCATCCAAGAAACCTCCAACAGCCTTTATCCCATCACACGATGTCGGCGACAAAGTATAAACATTTGGGTTAATACCCCCTGATAAATTGTAAGCCGGACTAATAGTTCCTTCAAAACTTTCTACCAATATTACTTGTGGTTGCGAAAAATAAGAAGCATCCAAGAAACAACTTAGTAAAATTTTCTTCATTTTGATACATTTAGTTAATTAATATAAAACTAAAAAAAACATCTAGATTATGTAAGTCTCCCCAAAAACTGGACATTTTATAACCCTAAAGTTATTAGCAAAAAACAATTAATTTTAGGTTATGA
>NZ_DAMBQF010000024.1:37812-39366 GCF_032062245.1 Soonwooa sp. | reverse complement strand
CCTTCTATGCCAAAGGAATGAGCGTGAGCGATATAGAGGAACAGATCCGTGAGATTTTAGCTTGCTCATTTGTTCACCTACTTTTTCCTTAACTACTTTAGCATAATGTTCTTGTGTGATACCAATATCAGAATGCCCTAGTAGTTCAGATACAATTTCCATGGGAACATCATTATAGAGTAAGATAGTAGAAGCAAAAGTTTTTCTTCCAGTATGATGAGTTAAGGTTTTATTGATGCCTACAATTTCAGCTATTTCCTTTAAATAAGAATTGAATCTTTGATTACTAATTATTGGTAATAGCTGTTTATCTGTTTTGTATTTATTAATAATAGATTCTGCTTTTGATAATAAAGGAATGTCATAATTCTTTTTAGTCTTTTGCCTGTAGATATGTAGCCACTTATTACCATCATAACCAATGTAGATATCTTCTTCTTTTAAATTACCCATTTCTGAATATGCTAATCCTGTATAACTACAAAATACAAACATATCTGCAACTTGTTGCAATCTTTGAGATGCAAATTTGTGCTTCTCTAATGCTTATAGCTCTTCTTTAGTTAGGAATATAACTTGTTTCTTGGGTTTCTTGTTCTTGAATAACATGAAAGGATCTTTAGCTAAATAATCTAAACCAAATGCTAGTCTTACTACATGCTTCAATCTTTGGATAGTTTTATGAATGGTATTTTGCATAAACAATTTTTCTGCTTTTAAATAGAACTCAAATTCTGTTATAAAAGCCATGGTTAAATCCTTTAGTAGGAAATCTGCTCTATTGTACTTGTATTTGATAAAGGATTTTACATGTGATTGTGTTTGATTAAACTTAGCTAGGGAAACTGCAGAAGTTGAAATTCCTATTAGTTTTTCTTGTTTTGCAATATGAAGTTTAAACATTTCCATTAAGGATTTTTCTTCTTTAATATTTTCACCTTTATAATGGCTGTAGATGTCATTTACATCATATTGTTTTCCTTGGACTTGTAGCAATAAAAAAGCCTGATTAATTTCTTGCTTAATCAGGCTTAGTTGTGTATTGATTTGGTTATTTCCTTTATTAGGAGGATAAGCTTTTTGTTTAGCAGCATTCCAATAATCTGGATTAATAAATATGCCAGTTGAGAACTCTTTTCTTTGGTTGTCTAAGGTGATTCTACATGTCAAAGGACAAAGTCCTTTAACATTTTTTTTGTTTCTTCGGATGAGAAATAGTATTGAAATTTTCATAGGATTAATGGGGGATAAAGTGGGTAACCTAGATTTTTTTGGGTAACCTGAGTGGGTAACCTGAGAGATATTTTTTTAACATAAAAACACAGTGCTTTGGTTGATTGTATTTGTGAAATTTGCACAGAAATTAAAAGTGGGTAACCTAGAATAAAGGTGGGCCACCTAAAAGTATGCCTTTAATTTCAAAAATTGAGGTTTTTAAAATCTTGTTCCTAAATTTAGAATTTCTGTAAAAGCTTATGAATAGGGAAATATATAAAAATAAAAAATCCCAAATCTTTCGACTTGGGATTTTGTGTGGGTCCTGAGGGATTCGAA